>CAJBMR010000169.1 GCA_903954205.1 uncultured bacterium
AGGTGCGGCTCGTCACGATTATCGCTGACGAGGCCGCACCCTAGGCGCCTCGCGCCCCCTCGTGAAAATTGGCAGCCCCCCCGAAGCTGCCAAGCACGCCCATTGGACCGGAGCGCGTACATCGAAGGCAACGATCTCGCTGTCCCCCCGCGGGGGGACGCCCCGCCTAGGCCGGTGCGGGACCGTCGAGGAAGCCATCACGATCGGCGGCGGCGTACAGCTCGGTGCGCGTGCGGGCCTGCTGCCCAATCGCGGCGTACTTCATCCGCACGCGATTCAGGTACTCCTTGACCGTGTGCGGCGACACGTCCATCCGGCGCGCGATGGTCGCGATCTTGCTTCCCGCGGCGTAGAGCCGGAGGGCCTTGAGCTCCTGCGGGCTGAGAGCGGGCCGCTGCGGATCGGCCGTCAGGACAGCGGCGAGATCCGCACTCAGGTGCACCGACCCCTCGGCGACGTCCGCAACTGCATCGCGGATCTCCTCGACCGAAGCGGTCTTGGGCAGGAAGCCGAGAGCACCCGCGCGCAGTCCCGAGAGGACGACCGAGGACCCCGCCGTCGCGCTGAGCAACAGCACCTGGGATCCCCCGGCACAGCAGGTCGCGACCTTGTCCGCCAACGGTGCGCCGTCATCCATCACGATGTCGAGGAGTACGACGTTGGGGTGGCAGGCCAGCGCGGCGGACAAATCGTCACCGACGTAGGCAACTTCGAGTCGCCCGGGTTCCGCGTCGCGCAGCAGCGCGGCGAGCCCTTCGCGCACAAGTGGGTGATCGTCGAGGATGGCGATCCGGATCCCGCCGGGCCCCATCGAGGAAGCCTCAGTCATCCCCGATCACCCACTCCCACAGCGTCTCTCGTTCCCCCTCGGACACGAGGAGACGCAGGACCACGTCCTGGTCCTCCCAGCCGCAGGTGAGCCGCAAGGTCCCTGCCGCCGGGACTTCCTCAATGAGCGCCTGCTCGAGTTGGCTTCGCACCCTCCGCAGGTCGCCTGGCCTGAGCGCGGCCGCATGCAGGGCCGTCAGGTCGCCGACGATCTCGGCGTCGATGAATCTCCCGCGCGCACGTCCCCAGACAACGACGTCGTTGACGAGCGCCTCCACATCGCCCGCATCGCGATCGATGAGCACGATGGATCGCGCCACGCGCTCTTCGCGCAGGCAGGCCGCACGCGTTTCGGGAGCCTCGAGGTCGATGACCTCCGTGCTCAATGCGGTGAGCAAGGTGCCAGCAGATTGCACGAGCGGTGCGAACCTCTGCTCGCGTCGGAAACGGTCGATCTCGTCGGCTTCGGCGAGAGCTCGCTCGGCGATGACAGCCTGCCGAGCGTGGGCATAGTCACGGGCCCTGCGGCGCATGCTCGCAGCGAACAGTGCGGCGATGAGCAGCATGAACGTGCCGGGCTGAATCAGCTCAATGAGGCCGCCACCCTGCGCATAGACCCACATCGCCAGGACGGGGAGGACCGTCCACCACGGGCCGAGGAGGATCGCCACGAAGAGTAGGGAGAGCGCCACCTCACTGGACCAGCTGACCCAGACGGGCGGGTCCGCAGCGCCCACGGCCAGGATCTCCATCCGGAGGATGAAGGGGGTGCTGAGCATGGCCAGACCGATGCCCAGGACGACGCGGGTGGTCCACGTCGGGCCGCCAGTAAGGCCGAGACGGCTGGCCCAGGCGGGCACTCCGCCCACGAACGGCGCGATGGCCAGAGCCACGCAGAACCACCCCAGTGCCCACAGCGGATCGTCATAGGCCGACCAGCCCGCCAGCACGACGAGGAGGCCGTAGCCCAAGAAGGTCATGAGGAAGGGCGGGCCGATCTGGGGCAGAACCTGCACGGTGTCGGCTTCAACGGATCGCACAGCCGCTGGACTCTCGCCGGAGCGCGGGGCCTGCCACTGAATCTCGACGCGCACCCCTCCCCACGGCGAGGGCGTCCACGCCACCGTGCCGCCTAGAGCGGCGATGGGATCCCGCATCGAACGCGCCATGCCCAGACGAGGACGCATGTCTGCGGCTAGTCCGTCACCATCGTCGTCCACGACCACTCGCCACACGCGGCCCTCGCGGTACGCCGCAACCCGCAGCCGCGCGCCACCGGCATGCCGTGCGGCATTGCGCACGGCCTCCGCCGTGGCGATCCCGACAGCTTCCGCCACATCAGGGGGACAACCATCCAGGACCTTCGCGAGGTCCGCGATATCGACGCTCCAGTGAGCGGGAAGTGCCTGCACCTCAGTTCGCACCTCGGCCCATGGATCGGCCTGGAGGTCGCCGGAGGCACTCACCAGCACCTTCAGGGAGCGCGCGGCCTCTCCGCATCGTCGACGTGTCACCGCGGAGTCGGCAAGGCCACCCCTGCTGATCGCTGCAAGGGTGTTGAGCACCTGGTCGTGGATACGTCGCTCGTGATCAGCCGTCGCCCGCGCCACCTCGGCTCGCGCAAGGCGATCCTCTTCCTCCGCCGCGAGGGCGCGATGGGCCCGATCCAGGCGCCGCCCACTGCGGCGCATGCCGTTGCCGAGCACGCTGGCACCTACGGCGAGCGCGACCGGGTAGAGCGTCTCCAGCAGCGCATCGACCGGCCCGACGCCCGCCGGACCCCCAACCAGGATCACACCCGAGCTGGCCGCGATCACCGTGGCGACGACACCACCGGGCACCGGCCTGAGCAGAAGTGCAGCCACCACACAGGCACGGACGGCTGCGATGGTGCCGAGCGGCCAGGTGTCCGGCGCCGGCACCACGAACGCATAGGCAGCCGCCGCCACCCCGAGCAGCGTGACGTCGACGATGACGGCGACGGGGCGCAGACGACGCCAGGATGCCGGTCCCCAGACGGTCGCTGCGAGTCCTAGCCAGCCGCCAATGGTGAGTATGAGGATGCCTAGGAACAGGCGATTCCCGGTGCCGACCACGCCTGGCCCAATATCCGTGACGGCCCAGGCGAACTGCCACAGAATGGCGAAGATCGCGAGCCCTCGTTCGACGTAGGCCGTGGCACTGCCCCGCGTTACGGCCGGCACCCACCCGCTCACGGAGTGCCTCCCAGGAGCACCCCTGGATTCAACAGCCCATCCGGATCGACCGCACCCTTCGTCGCGCGCAGGATCGACACTCCCAGCGGGCCGATCTCCTGGGGCAGCCACGCTGCGTGATCACGGCCCACAGCGTGGTGATGCGTGATGGTGGCTCCAGCCGACATGAGTGCGTCGGACGTGGCCGACTTGGCGCGCATCCACTGGGCCACGGGATCCTCGCGGTCAGCCACGGCGATGACGGTCGTATAGAGCGACGCGCCCGTCTCGTAAGCGTGCGAGAGGTGCGACATGACGTAGGGCCCGGGGGTCGGGACAAGGGAGGAGCGCAGCGCGGTGGTGACATCCGAGTGGAGCGCGAGATAGCCGGACCAATGCGTGGCCGTCTCGAGCGTCTCGACGAGATAGCCGGCATCCATGAGCGCATCGCGCAGGTGCGGCCCGTCGAATCGGTGGCGCCGCCACGACTCCCCCGGTCCATGCCCCAGCGAGATCGCACCGTGGCGGCGCATCGCCCGCCAGGTCGCCGCGCGCCGGGCGCGCACGAGGTCGCGATCGGTGCCCTCCCAGCCGAGGATGGCCAGTGACGCCGTGGAGATGTCGACTCCGCGTGCGCGCAGGTAGCGCTCGAGCGCGGCGCCGGCGAGCCCTGTCGGCCCGGACATGAGCAGGGTCGTGGCTGTCTCCGCCTCGTCCGAAAGGCGCATGACGTCGGCGGTGGCGCGTGATTGCGTCGCATCGCGGAAGGCCTCGACCCCTGCGGCAAAGCCGGGGAGGACGAGGGCGTCGTAGACGCGGACGTCGGGCAGACGCCGCACGCGAAGCGCCACCTGGGTGATGACGCCGAACGCCCCTTCGCTGCCGAGCAGGAGCCCGAGCAGATCAGGGCCCGCCGCGGTCGACGGTCCCCGGCCCAACTCGAGCGTGCCCTCGGGTGTGGCGACAACGAGCGACTCCACCATGTCGTCGCTCCGGCCATAGCCCGTCGACGACTGTCCGGCCGATCGGGTCGCGGCGTACCCACCGATCGTCGCGCGCTCCCACGACTGAGGCAGGTGACCGAGGGTGAATCCACGTGCTTGAAGAAGCGCTTCGAGAACCGGGCCGGTGACGGCGGGACCGACCGTGGCGATGCCGGAGACCTCATCGAGGTGCAGGAGGCGACCCAGTCGATCGAGCGCAAGGGCAATGCGCGCCTCATCCGTGCGCAGGCCGCCCACAACAGAGGTGCCCCCGCCGACCGGCACCACGGGCACATGATGCTCTCGACAGACCGCGAGGACTCTCAGGACGTCGTCGTGGCTGCCCGGGCGCACGACGAGGTCGGGGACGTCGTCGATGGTCCCCGCACGGCGACGCGCGTAGTCGATGAAGGCGGCCCCGCCCGTGGCCGCGAGACGCTCAGACCGCGCGTCACTGACGTACTCGTCGCCGACGGCGGCGCGCAGTGCGGAGGTGGCGGGGGCAGAGATCCTCGACGGGGGGAGCTGCCACGTGGACGGTTCCGCTGCCGGCCACGGAGCCGCGACACCAACATGCTGGGCGAGGTAATCGCGCACTCTGGGTGGCAACTCCGGGGCGTCAGACGCGACACCCCATCGAGCCAGGGACTCCTCTGCGGCGGACACCGCCACAGTGTGGCACCGCCCACCCGGCAGACTGGCCCCGTGCCCGTCCCCACACCCGATCTCGACGCCGGACGGCGGGCCCGCGACCTCGACCTCCTGGCTTCGGGTCACGTCCCCGACCTGCTGGTCATCGGAGGCGGCATCACGGGATGCGGAGTGGCCCTTGACGCGGCGAGCCGGGGGCTTGACGTCGTTCTCGTCGAATCCCATGACCTCGCCTTCGGCACATCGAGGTGGTCCAGCAAGCTCGTCCACGGTGGCCTGCGCTACCTCGCGCACGGCGACCTCGGGGTCGCATGGGAGAGCGCCGTCGAGCGCTCGCGCCTCATGACGGCGATCGCCCAGCATCTCCTCCGTCCGCTTCCCCACGTCATGCCGCTCGATCCAGATCCGAAGCAGCGCACTCTCGTGCGGGCCGGCCTGCGCGCCGCTGATGCACTGCGCGCAGCAGCGGGTACGCCGCGCCGGGTGCTCCCGCGTCCGCGATCGATCTCGGCCTCGCAGGCCCAGCACCTGGTCCCGGCTCTGGGCAGCCACGGCCTCACCGGAGCCACCGTCCACTGGGACGGCCAACTCGTCGACGACGCACGCCTCACCGTCGCGGTGGCACGCACGGCGGCGGCGTACGGCGCGCGCATCGTTACGAGGGCCTCGGCTTCGCGGGTCACCGGCTCCGGGGCCCGCGTTCGGACGGAGGATGGCGCCGAATGGGATCTGCACGCGCGCCACGTCATCGTGGCGGCGGGAGTGTGGACGCAGGACCTGGATCCGCACACACCGCTCACGACCTCGCGCGGATCCCATGCACTCCTGCGCCCCGAGGCGCTCGGGCACCCGCGGGCCGCACTGACCGTCCCGGTGAGCGGTGAGCGCGGACGCTACGTCTTCGCCCTCCCCACTCTCGACGGCCCTGTCATCGCCGGGATCACCGACGAACCCGTCTCAGGGCCCAGCGCCGACGTCCCGGTCGCCCCCGAAGCCGACATCGCCTGGATCCTCGACCACCTCTCGACCGCGCTTCAGCGACCGCTGACCGCTGATGACGTCATCGGCTCCTACGCGGGCCTTCGCCCCCTGGTGGGTGAGTCGGGCGGCCAGAGCACCGCCGACATCTCGCGACGGCACCTGGTCGAGCGTCGAGCCGAGGGACATGTCGTGGTCACCGGGGGCAAACTCACGACTTATCGGCGCATGGCACAGGACGCTGTCGACGCTCTGGGCGTGTCTGCACCCTGCACGACGGCATCACTACCGCTCATCGGTGCTCGGCCGTCGCCGACGGGTGACGCAGGTCTGCCGCGACGACTCGTCGAGCGATTCGGATCGGAGGCTGGGCGTGTAGCCGCGTATGCCGACGACGATCCGCGTCTCCTGGACCCGGTCGCCGAGGGGGTGCCAGCACTGGGGGTCGAGGTGGTGCATGCCGTGCGCTGCGAAGGAGCCCTCGACGTCGATGACGTGCTCGAGCGGCGCACGCGAATCGGCATGGTCCCCTCAGCGGCCGAGCGGGCGCGCGCACGCGTCACGCAGATCTTCGATGGTGCGCAATGACGACGGAGCACCGTCGCGCGATCGTCGGCGATGCCCTCGCTCTTGGACTGGGCACGGGGGTCTACGCCATCTCCTTCGGCGCCCTCGCCGTGGCGGCCGGACTCAGCGCATGGCAGGCCCAGGCCCTGTCGTTGCTTATGTTCACGGGGGCATCGCAGTTTGCTCTGATCGCCGTGGTCGCCTCGGGCGGCAGTGCCGCGGTCGCTATCGCCACGTCCACCCTGGTCGGCACGCGCAATGCGTTCTACGCCGTGGCCATGGCCCCGATCCTCGATGCGCGCGGACCACGCCGCCTCCTCGCAGCGCAGGCGACGATCGACGAGTCCACCGGCATGGCGGCGAGGTACGAGGGCGATCGCAGCTCCGCGCGGCTCGCCTTCTGGGCCACGGCAGGCGCCATCTACGTGCTGTGGAACCTCGGCACGCTGATCGGCGCACTCGGCGCGGGACTCATCGAGGATCCCAACACCTTCGGCCTTGATGCAGCCGCGCCAGCCGCCTTCCTCGCTCTCGTGTGGCCCAGGCTCACGTCGTGGCCGATGCGCGCGGTCGCGATCGTCTCGCTCGTCCTGGCGGTGGCGCTCTCGCCCTTCCTCGGCGCGGGCCTCCCCGTCCTTGTCGCGGGTGCGGGCGGCATCGTCGTCGGCCTCGCTCTCGGCGCGCGAGCTCGGGAGTCATGATGTGGCCGACGATCCTCATCAGATCGG
>CAJBMR010000170.1 GCA_903954205.1 uncultured bacterium
CCGGCCGAGCGCACCGGGCGCTCCTCGCCCGTGCCTCCGCCACCCTGGGTCGTGCCGGAGAAGGCACCGAAGAGGGTCGACGTAAGCGGGCGTCCCATGGCCTTGGCCATCTCCCTCGTGAGGAGCGTGCCCGACGCACCGACGAGCGTGCCCGCGATGATGAGAAGGACGTTGCTCAGGACATAACCCGATGCTGCCACGGACAGACCCGTGAAGGCGTTGAGCAGTGAGATGACGATGGGTACGTCGGCACCGCCCACGGGGAGCACGAAGAGGATGCCGAAGATCAGCGAGAGCAGGAGCAGCACCGCGACGCCGAGCGTCGACGGCGAGGCGATGACCCACACCGCACAGGCGACGGTGAGAACGGCGATGCCGATGGTGATGAAGCGACCCGCAGGTAGGACGACCGGACGGGTCGTCATGATCTCCTGCAGCTTCAGGAAGGTCACGACCGAGCCACTTGCTGACACCCCACCGATGAGCACCGTGAGGACTGTCGCGACGAGGAAGAAGCCACCCTTCGTCGACCCGTACTCAAGGAACTCCACGAGGGCAACGAGGGCCGCTGCACCGCCGCCGGCGCCATTGAAGAGCGCCACGAGCTGCGGCATCGCGGTCATCTTGACCTTGCGCGCGGCGACGAGGCCAATGACCGTGCCCGCCACCAGGGCGACGAGGATCACGATGAGGTTGTCGAGCTCGATGCCGCTGAAGAAGAGGATCACGGTCGCCAGGAGTGCGCCCACGGCACCGAGGAGCGTGCCCATGCGGGCGGACTTCGGCGACGACAGGCCCTTGAGCGACAGGATGAAGAGGACGGCCGCGACGAGGTAGCCCAGCTGGACCCAGGTGGGAGTCATCACAGGGCTCCCTCGTCCTTGACCTTGGCCTTGGACTTGAACATCTCCAGCATGCGGTCGGTCACCGCAAAGCCGCCCACGAGGTTGATCGCGCCGAGCAGGATCGCGATGACCCCGATGATGACCTCGAGTGCCGAGTCAGCCGCCCCTGTCACCGTGATGCCACCGATGAGCACGATGCCGTGGATGGCATTGGCCCCGGACATGAGTGGCGTGTGCAAGATGGTCGACACCTTGGAGACGACCTCGAAGCCCACGAAGATGCTCAGCACGAAGATCGTGAGGAGCGCTACGCCGTCCATATCAGGATCCTCCCTGGAGCGCGGCCTGCGCTGCCTCGTTGCGCACATCGCCGTCGAGCACCACGGCACAGCCATCGATGATCTCGTCGGAGGCGTCAACCACGACCTGCCCGTCCTTGGCCACGAGGGTGAGCAGCGAGTAGACGTTCATGGCGTAGAGCTGCGAGGCGTGGACGGGCATCTCGCTAGGCACGTCCTGTCCACCCCAGACGGTCACTTCGCCGATCATGACCTCTTCGCCGGGGAGCGAGCCCTCGACGTTGCCGCCGGTCTCCGCGGCGAGGTCGGCAACGACGGAGCCAGGCTTCATGCCCTCGACCATCGCCCGCGTCACGAGCATCGGGGCCTGCCGGCCGGGGACCGCGGCCGTAGTAATGAGGACGTCGGACTCGGCGATGTGGGGGGCGAGCAGGTCGCGCTGGCGCTGCGCCCTGTCGTCGCTCATTTCGCGCGCATAGCCTCCCGAGCCCTCGAGCGCGTCGAGGTCGAGCTGGATGAAGGTGGCTCCCATGGAGCGCACTTCATCAGCGCTGGCCGCTCGGACGTCGTACGCCGAGACGCGCGCGCCCAGGCGCTTGGCGGTCGCGATCGCCTGCAGACCGGCAACGCCCGCGCCCAGCACCAGGACACGGGCCGGCTGGATCGTGCCCGCGGCCGTCATGAAGAGCGGGAAAAACTTGGGCAGTCGGTCGGCAGCCACGAGCGCTGCTCGATAGCCCGACACAAGTGCCTGGGATGTGAGGGCGTCCATGGACTGCGCGCGGGAGATGCGCGGCACGAGATCGAAGGACAGGCCCGTGGCCCCGGAGTCGTGGAGGCCGCGGACGGTGTCGAGGTCGATCGCGGGCGACAGGAAGGAGACAGCGACCGCCCCCTTCCTCAGACGCTTGGCCCTGCCGTAGTCGAGGGGCCGCACCGTGGCAACCACATCAGCGGCGGCGTAGGCATCGTCCATCCCCGAGGTGGGCACCACGAGTGCACCGGCAGCGGAGTAGTCCGCGTCGGTCGCGAAGGCGAGGTTGCCGGCCCCCGACTCAACGACGACCTCGAATCCCAACTGCGTGAACTTGCCCACGACGGAGGGCACCACGGCCACCCGCCGCTCACCCGGGCGCGTCTCCCGGGGCACGAGCAGTCTCATCCCATACCTCCGGGCCGCAGCCTAGGCCAGTAGCGGCCATGCGGCGCGGCGTATGCCAGTAGCGTGGCGATATGCGGGGACCCCGAGCCTTCGTCCGCGGAATACGCCGGCCCGAGGCCTTCCACGGCCACGGCGTACGCCGGGGCTTCTTCGAGGGCTGGTACGTCAAGCTCGTGGATCCTCACCAGCAGGCGCGCTGGGCGATCATCCCCGGAGTCTTCCGCGGGCGCGATGGAGACACCGTCACCGATGAGGCCTTCGTGCAGGTTCTCGACGGCGCAACCGGTCGATCGTGGTACCACCGATACGACGCGGATGAGTTCGTCGCGAGCGGCCAAGACTTCGACGTGCGGGTCGGCCCCAATCACTTCAGCAGCCAGGGCGTGCAACTCGATCTCCCGGGACTACGCGGAGAAGTGGCCTTCACGTCGGAGTTCGATCCGTGGCCCGTCACGTGGCGTCGCCCCGGCATCATGGGTCCGTACGCGTGGGTGCCGCTCATGGAGTGCTACCACGGCGTGGTGTCGTTCGGGCACGACCTGCGGGGATCTCTCGACGTCGAGGGAGTGCGACAGGACCTCACCGGTGGACGTGGCTACATCGAGAAGGACTGGGGTCGCGCCTTTCCCGCCGGCTACGTCTGGATGCACTCCAACCATCTCGCCGGGGCACCGGAAGCCTCCCTTGTCGCCTCGGTGGCGATCATCCCCTGGATGCGCTCCTCCTTTCGCGGATTCATCGTGGGCCTGCGCCTCGGGCGTCGCCTGCACTCCTGGGCGACGTACAACGGGTCCAAAGAGAGGTCGCTCGAAATCGATGACAGTCACGTGACCTGGAGCATCGAGGGCCCCTCGGGGCTGCTCGAGCTCAGTGCCGAGCGAGTGCGCGGTGGCCTGCTCCACGCTCCTATCCGCACACGGATGCATGAGCTGGTCGAGGAGACCCTCGATGCCACACTCGGTGTGCGGCTGACGGACCCCTCCGGACACGTCGTGCTCGACACGATCGCCACGAGTGCGGGTCTTGAGGTCCATGGCGATCTCGACCGGCTGCTCGCGGTCGGCACGCGCTGACGATTCGACTTAGAAGGGGTCGTCGTCGTCTCGCCGCGCGAGGATCTGCGCGACCACGCGCATCATCATGGCCGCGGACAGGAAGAGCCCCACAAAGCCGATGAGGCGCATCGGATTGGCGACCGTGTCGTTGGCGGAGAGGCCACCGGCGATGAGCACGAGAGCCGATCCCACGAGTCCGACGACGCCGATGACGGTGAAGAGGATGCGGTTGAGCCAGTGCTCCACCCGGTGTCCGTCGGAGCCCGAGAAGCGGTCGATCCGCAGGGTCAGCCTCCCGCTGCGCGCCTGCAGCGCCAGGTCCTCAGTGACCTGCGGCATGGATCGCAGGATGGGCAGGGCCCGTACGAGCTCGCGGGTGAGCTGATCGCGGGGATCGAGGTCCTGGTGGGCGACGATCTCGCCCATGCGCTCCTGGGCAGACGGGCCCATGCGGAAGTCAGGATCCAGGGCGCGCAGCGTGCCGTCGAGGGTGAGAATCGCGCGGGCGAGGATGGTGAGCGAGGACGGCGCCCCGACTCCATGGCGGTCGAGGACGCGAATGATCTCGGAGATCGCCGCGGGGTCGAAGCCTCCGCCCTGCAGCGTGGTGAGCACCACACCGAGGTCGAACTCCAGCGACGTGATGTCGATGCTTTCGCCCGCCTGGCCGGCGACACGGCGCACAGCGCGCGCCAGCACCGAGGGATCGCGCAGGGTGAAGCCGAGCGCCATCTGCTGCAGGCCCTCGAGTGTCACGGGGTCGATCCACCCGACAGCGCCGAAGTCAATGAACCAGAGCGTGCCGTGCTGGTCCACGAGCACGTTCCCCGGATGCGGATCCGCGTGGTAAACGCCATCGGTGAGGATCTGGGAAAGGAACGAGTCGAGGAGATTCTTGGCGAGCTGAGGACGACCTACGCCGCAGGAATCGACGGCCGACTGATCGGACACCGACGTCCCCACCACCTCATCCATGACCAGCATGCGCCGCGTCGTCATGTCGCCGTAGATCTCGGGGATGTCGACACCCTCATCGCCAACCCTGGCCCGTCGCATGGCGGCGTTGTTAGAGGCCTCGCGAGTGAAGTCCAACTCCTCCGTGATGCCCGAGACCAGCTCACGCGCCAGTCCCACGACACCGACGCGGCGCGCTGCCGCTGAACGGCGCTCGAGGTTGCGTGCTCCTCCAATGAGGACCCGCCCATCGATCGCGACGCTCTCGTCCACCCCGGGCCGCTGCACCTTGACGATGACGCGTCGACCATCGCGCAGGACCGCACGATGGGTCACCCCTATGGATGCAGCGGCGAGGGGCTGCTCGTCGAAGCTCGTGAAGATCGAATCGAGGGGGGCCCCGAGCTCGGTCTCCACCACGGAGCGCACCGTCGCGAACGGAAGTCCCGGTACCGAGGAGCGCAACTCCGCGAGTTCATCGGTGATGACAGGGGGAAGGAGGTCGTCGCGCGTCGAAGCGATCTGACCGAACTTCACCAGCATGCCGCCCGACTCCTCGAGCGTGAGTCGTAGCGCGCGGGCGGTCTCGGGTGACAGCAACTCAGATCGTGAAGCCAGTCGACGTCCGATGAGACCATTGCTGCGCGCAAGGCGCGCGATGTGGGTCAGGCGACGGGTGACGGCGATCCGCTCCTTGATCGCCCGAATGGGCCGAGGGAATCCCCGTCGCCCGCGACGGGGCCTGAGCATGGCATCGATGACGAGGCTTGCGACGAGGGCGACGATGAGCGCGTAGCCCAACCACGCCAAGACGAGGAGGAACGCGGCACTCGAGTCGGACTCGATGTCGATCTCGACGTTTCCCTGCACCTGAACGGCGAGGAGCAGCAGGCCGCCGACGAAGCCGATCACGCCTGCGGCCAGCGAACGAAGGCGCCCGCGCCGGACGTCGAGGATTCTCGCCGAGAGCCACCCCATGAGCAGGGACGCCAAGAACACGATCGTCACGACGACGATGAAGTCCCAGATGGAACCCTCGCTCTGGATCACGTCCACATGCTCCCACGGCTCTCCTCAAGGGGAGATGGGCTCCTGTGACGGGGCTCACCTCCTCGCGAGCCAGTGGTCGGCGCGAAGATGCCCACGGTGATCCTTGAAGTCACCGGCACGACATGTCACCGCTCTATACAGGTGGTGACACCCGCACGGCCCGCTCCCACAAGGAGCCCGCTCTCACAAGGAGGACATCGTGATCAGCTCCACCCCCGCTGACACCTCGATCCCGCTCACCGGCACATGGTTCGCCCGAGTGGGCCTGCGCCCCTACGATCTCCTGGGCCTGACTGACCGCTCCGGTGGCACTCGCGCGCCGATCCGCAACCTGCCTCGTCTCGATCTCGCCGCGTAGCCTGCCCGACGCGGGCAGGATGGGGGCATGGCCAAGACTCGGCTCATCCCTCGCCGCTGGCGCCCGCCCCAGGACGTCGGCCTCCGTGGGCCCTTCGCGCCCAATGACGCGCTCGCTCATCTTGATGTGATCCCCCTGCCGGGGTCCGGCGCCGAGGATGTCGCCGTCGATTCATCAGGTGCGATCTACACCGGCACCCGCGAGGGATACCTGCTGCGCATCTCCCCGGACGGTCGCAGTGTCGAGCGTCTCGCCCAGACGGGTGGTCGCCCCCTCGGCATCGAGGTCCACCCCGATGGCTGGTTGGTGGTGTGCGATGCGCACCGCGGCCTGCTGCGAGTCGACTCCTCGACCGGTGAGATCACCGAACTCGTCACCGCAATCGACGGTCGGCCCATGCGCTTCACCAATAACTGCGCGGTGGCCAAGGACGGCACGATCTACTTCTCCGACTCGTCCCAGCACTTCGGTCTCGAAGAGTTCAAGGGCGACCTCCTCTCCCACACGAGTAGCGGCCGACTGATACGCCGTGCGCCCGATGGAACCATCACGGTGCTACTCGACGACCTCGACTTCGCCAACGGCGTCGCCCTCGCTCAGGACGAATCCTTCGTGCTCGTCGCGGAGACGGGTGGCTATCGCGTGACGCGCTTGGACCTGGCCGGCCCCGAGGCGGGCCGGCGCTCTGTCATCATCGACAACCTCCCCGGCATACCGGACAACATGTCGACGGGCAGCGACGGCGTCTTCTGGATCGCAATGCCGACGGCGCGCAACCGGCTCCTCGACCTCCTCCTGTCGCGCCCCGGCTTCCTGCGCTCCGCGGTCTGGTCCATGCCGGAGCGACTGCAGCCCGATGTCACCCGCATCACCTGGGTGGTAGGCATCGACGGCGAGGGTGACGTCGTACACAACCTGCAGGCTTCGGGCAAGGACTTCCACTACGTCACCGGCGTGCGGGAGCACGACGGTCGGCTCTACCTCGGCAGCCTGGTGGAGCCCGGCGTGGCGTCTGTCGCCCTCGGATGACACATGCGCGCAACACGGGGCTGCTAGGACTGCCCGCATGACCACGGTCACGGGGGTGACGGCGTACGACGAGATGTACGCCGGTGCTGCACCACGCGAGCCGCAAGCCGAGCTCCACCGCGTGCTCGACCGACTAAGCCCTGAGGAATTGCACGACCGCGCTCGGCTCCGCGACGCCTATCTCGATCGCAATGGCATCACCTTCACCCTCGGTGAGCGTGAGCGACCTCTGCCGATGGATCTCATCCCCCGCATCCTCACCGCGCAGGAGTGGGCGGTCATCGAGGCGGGCGTCGTGCAGCGGATCGAGGCGCTCGAGATGTTCCTCTCCGATGTCTACGGTCCCGGGGAGGTGCTGGCGGAGGGCATCGTGCCGCGCCAGATCGGGACGACCTCGACCCATTTCCACCGCCAGGCGTGGGGGATGCAACCGGCCAACGGTGTGCGCATCCACATCTCCGGCATTGACCTCATCCGTGATGAGGAGGGGCGCTTCCGCGTGCTCGAGGACAACCTGCGCAATCCCTCCGGGGTCTCCTACGTGCTGCAGAACCGCCGCACGCTCGCCCATGTGCTGCCGGAGGTCTTCGCAGGGCATGTGGTGCGACCCGTTGCGGAGTACCCCGAACGGCTGGAGAAGGCCCTGCGCCAGGCCGCGCCGGTGAGCAATCCGGTGATCGTCGTGCTCACTCCCGGCGTGCACAATTCCGCGCACTACGAGCATGCCTTCCTCGCACGCAACATGGGTGTCG
>CAJBMR010000171.1 GCA_903954205.1 uncultured bacterium
GCAGTGCCCCCGCGACATTGAATCGCTCCGTCATCTGGGTGCTCATCTGGGCATTGACCTGCATCTGCTGCTTGGTGAGCGCCTGGAGGCGCCGCCCCATCCAGCGCGCCGGGAGCAGGAACAGGGGCACGAGCACAAGTGAGAGGAGCGTGACCTGCCATGACAGGAGGAACATCGTCACGAGGACGATGGTCACGGTGATCAGATTGCCGACCACACCGCCGAGCGTGGAGGTGAACGCCTGCTGCGCACCGATTACGTCACTGTTGAGCCGTGAGACGAGCGCACCGGTCTGAGCGCGCGTGAAGAACGCCACTGACTGTCGCTGCACGTGGTCGTAGACCTCGGTGCGCAAGTCATAGATGAGGCCTTCGCCGATGCGTGATGAGTACCAGCGCCCCACGAGGTTGATTCCGGCGTCGAGCAGGGCAAGCACGGCAACGAGGATCGCGAGCGCCGTCACGAGCTGCGCATTGCCCTGGGAGATGCCGTTGTCGATGATCTGCCTGAAGACCAGAGGCTGGGCCACCGTGAGCAACGAGACCAGGACGAGCGTGATCAGGAAGGCGATGACCAGGCGGCGGTATGGGCGGGCGTAGGTCAGGATGCGCTTGACCACCGGCCAGCCGACCGAGGAGACCTGGGAGGGATCCCTGGTCATCGACTGATAGATCTGCCAGGGATTGACCCCGGACACGACTAGCCGCCCCCCAGCAGGCTTCGTAGTCGCACGACCTGCGCGAGACGCTCCGTGCGTGCCTGATCTGCGCGCCCGGCATCTTCAGCCGCAGACAGGAGCGGAAGAAGGTCGGCCACGGCACCGCGCGGGGCACTCCCCACCGCGGTGATGACCTCGGCGAGGGCCACGTCGAGATCAGAGACGACCCTGGTGACGAAGCCCAGGGCGTAGCCCTCCTCAGCAGCGACCGTCCGCCCGGTCGCGCACAGATCCACGGCGCGCGCGTAGCCCACTGCACGCACGAGCGGCTGAGTCCCGCCGAGGTCGGGCACGAGCCCGTACGACGTCTCGCGCATGGCAAAGGTCGCAGAGGGCGTCGCCAAGAGGATGTCGCATGCCAGCGCCAACTGGAATCCAGCGCCGATGGCGGGGCCATGCACTGCGGCCACGGTGAGCGCAGGCGAGTCACGCTGCCACAGGAAGGCGCGCTGGAACTCCTCGATGCGACCCGCCATGGCGTCGTCGTCCATGGCAGCGAGCGCGGCCAGTGAGGCCTCCCCGGGAATCCCCTCAGCCGTGAACATGCGCCGGTCGAGCCCCGCGGAGAACGCGCTGCCGGAGCCGCGGAAGACCACAAGAGTGGTCTCGCCGTCCGCGCAGGATTCACCGACGGCCGCCAGGGCTGCCCACGTGGCAGGCGTCTGGGCATTGCGCGCATCGGGTCGATCGAGGGTGACCGTGACGATCGAACCCTGGCGCACCACGGACACGTGTCCACGCTCCAGGAGATCACTCGACAGGTCAGTTCCCACAGATCCTCCGTATCAGGCCAGCTCGACGAGCTCAGCGTAGTCGTCACTCCACAGGTCCTCGTCGCCCTCGGGAAGGATGACCACGCGCTGGGGGTCTAATGCCCGCACAGCCCCCTCATCGTGGGTGACCAGCACCACCGCGCCCCGATACCGACTCAAGGCGGCCAAGATCTCGTCTCGGCTGGCGGGATCCAGGTTGTTGGTGGGCTCGTCGAGCAACAGCACATTCGCGCTCGACACCACGAGCGTCGCCAAGGCAAGCCGTGTCTTCTCTCCGCCGGAGAGCACCCTCACGGGCTTGGCCACATCGTCGCCGGTAAAGAGGAAGGATCCGAGCACAGAGCGCCGCTCACTCTCCGCAAGGTCGGGGGCTGCGCTCGCGAACGTCTCGAGCACCGTGCGCTCGGGGTCAAGTGTCTCGTGCTCCTGCGCGTAGTAGCCGACCTGGGCGCCGTGGCCGTGGATCACCTCCCCCGTGTCCGGACGGTCCACGCCGGCGAGAATCCTCAGCAGGGTCGTCTTGCCGGCGCCGTTGAGGCCGAGAACGACGACGCGCGAGCCCCGGTCCACCGCAAGATCGACGTCGGTGAAGACCTCCTCGGAACCGTACGAGCGCGACACCCCACGCGCGCTCAATGGAGTCTTCCCACACGGAGCGGGCTCGGGGAGCCGGATGCGCGCCACCCTGTCAGCCGCGCGAGCCTCCTCCAGCCCACTCACGATGCGATCGGCTCTCTTGAGCATGGACTGCGCGGCTTTCGCTTTGGTGGCCTTGGCGCGCATCCGCTCTGCCTGCTCTCGGAGGGCCCCCGCCTGCTTCTCGGCGTTGGCACGCTCACGTCGCCGGCGGCGCTCATCCGTCTCGCGCTGCTGGAGGTAGGCCGACCAGCCCATGGAGTAGGTATCGAGCACAGCGCGCTGCGCGTCTAGGTGCAGCACGGTGTTGACCGTGGCATCCAAGAGGCCCACGTCATGGCTGATGACGACGAAACCCCCGGCGTAGGACGCGAGGAAGCGTCGCAGCCACACGATGGAGTCGGCATCGAGATGGTTCGTGGGCTCGTCCAGCAGGAGGACGTCGTAGCCGCCGAAGAGGATGCGCGCCAATTCCACACGTCTGCGCTGACCGCCCGAGAGCGTGCCGATGGGCTGGCTGAGCACGCGCTCGGGGAGGCCCACGCTCGCGGCGATGCGCGCTGCCTCGGCGTCGGCGGCGTAGCCCCCCAGGGACTCGAACTCCAACGAAGCACGGTCATAGCCGCGCATGGCTCGCTCGCGGATGTCCATGTCGTCGTCGCCCATGCGCTCGGCTGCAGTGCGCATGGTCCTGGCGACGGCATCGAGTCCGCGGGCACCCAGGATGCGATCACGCGCCAGGGTCTCGAGGTCTCCGGTGCGCGGGTCCTGCGGCAGGTAGCCGACAGTTCCTGTGCGCCGCACGCTCCCTGCTGCTGGCTCGGCCTCCCCGGCGAGGACGCGGGTAAGGGTCGTCTTGCCGGCACCATTGCGCCCTACGAGCCCGACGCGGTCACCGGCGCCCACCTGGAAAGACGCATCCAGTAGGAGCAGCCGCGCTCCAGCGCGGAGTTCGAGGTCTTGGGCGGTGATCACAGCCCCGCGAGCGTACCCCTAGACGTTGAAGCCGAGGGCACGCAGCATCTCCCGGCCGTCATCAGTGATCTTGTCCGGACCCCACGGTGGCATCCACACCCAGTTGATGGTGAAGGACTCCACGAGGTTGTCCAGCGCGGCGCGGGTCTGGTCTTCGATCACGTCGGTGAGAGGGCACGCCGCAGAAGTGAGCGTCATGTCCAGTGTGGCGACATTGCCCTCGTCGAGGTGCACGTCGTAGACGAGTCCGAGGTCGACGACGTTGATCCCCAGCTCGGGGTCCACGACGTCCTTCATCGCCTCCCAGAGGTCTTCGGCTACCACCTGGTTTGCCACGCCTTCAGTCACGGTCATCTCCCTCTGTCGCCTGCACCATTGCGTCCTTCCATGCCATCCAGGGCAGGAGGGCACACTTCACGCGCGCGGGATACTTCGCCACGCCAGCGAAGGCCACCGCGTCGCCCATCGTTTCCTCATCTCCCGCGATCTCGCCCTTGGACTGCACCATCTCCTGGAAGCGCGCAAGGGCTTCGAGCGCCTCATCCAGCGTGCGTCCCGCGATGCTGTCGTACATCACGCTTGCGGACGCCTGAGAGATGGAGCAACCCTGGCCCGCGTACGAGACGTCCTCGACATAGGTCGTCCCATCGCGTTCCTCAAGGTGCACGCGTAGGTCGATTTCGTCACCGCATGTGGGATTCACGTGATGCACCTGAGCCTCGAAGGGCTCGCGCAGCCCTCGTCCCTGCGGGTTTCGGTAGTGGTCCAGGATGATCTCCTGGTAGAGATCCTCCATCACCGCGCTCCAAAGACCGCGCGTACGCGGCCCAGCGCCTCGATGCATTCGTCGATGTCTTGCGCGTCGTTGTAGATGTACGGCGACATTCGCGTCGTGGCCGGGACGCCCATGGCCCGACAACCCGGCCAGGCGCAATGGTGACCGACGCGCACCGCGATGCCGCTGCTGTCGAGCACCTGGCCGACGTCGTGTGGGTGCACACCCTCCACAGTGAAGGAAATGGCGCTGCCACGGTCGATCAGGTCGGTAGGACCGACGACGGCGACCCCCGGAACCTCGGCAAGTCGGGTAAGTGCGTGTGCTGTCAGGGCTGCCTCGTGGGCAGCGACCTTCTCCATGCCGAGGGCATCGAGGTAGTCGCATGCGGCTGCTAGTCCGACGGCCTGAGCCACCATGGGCACGCCTGCCTCGAAACGCTTGGGCGGCTCCGCGTAGGTGGACGACTCCATCGTCACGTTCTCGATCATCGAGCCCCCGGTGATGAAGGGAGGCATGCTCGCGAGGGTCTCCGAGGTGGCCCAGAGGCAACCGATGCCCGTCGGACCCAACATCTTGTGACCGCTCCAGGCGACAGCGTCGACACCCAGGCTCGCGACATCGATGGGCATGTGCGGGACGGACTGGCACGAATCGAGCACGATCAGTGCACCGACGGCACGTGCGGCGTCGACGATGGGGGCCACGGGGTTCACGGTCCCGAGGAGATTCGACTGCTGGGTGAACGAGACGACCCGCGTGCGCTCGTTGATGAGGCGGTCCAGGTCACTCAGGTCTAGCCGACCCTCCGGGGTGAGGGGAATCCAACGCAGGACCGCACCCGTCTTCGCGCACACCTCCTGCCAGGGCACGAGGTTGGCGTGGTGCTCCATCTCGGTGACGAGGATCTCGTCGCCTTCGCGCAGGACGAATCGCTCAGCACCCTTGGGGAGATCCGATCCTCGCGCTGCTTTGGCAGTGGCGTTGCTGAAGGCGTAGGCCATGAGATTGAGCGACTCGGTCGCATTGCGCGTGAAGACCAGGTCGTCGGCCCGTGCTCCGACGAAGGCGGCGATGCGTGCGCGCGCACCCTCGAATGCCTCGGTCGCCTCCTCAGCCAACTGGTGCGCTCCGCGGTGCACGGCTGCGTTGCTAGTGAGGTAGTAGTCGCGCCCGGCATCGAGCACGGCGAGAGGCTTCTGGGTCGTCGCGGCCGAGTCCAGGTAGACGAGACGTCCGCCACCGCGCACGGTGCGGTCGAGGATGGGGAAATCCTCGCGCACCCTACGCGCATCCAGTGGACTCGACATGGCCGTGCTCACGCCGTGCTGCCAGCCTTTGCGAAGCGCTCGTAGCCCTCGTCCTCGAGGCGCTGCGCCAACTCCGGGCCCCCGCTCTCGACGATCCGGCCATCGACGAAGACGTGGACGAAGTCGGGATGGATGTAGCGCAGGATCCGGGTGTAGTGCGTGATGAGGA
>CAJBMR010000172.1 GCA_903954205.1 uncultured bacterium
AAGGCCGATGCCAAGTGCACCTTCACGCGCGGTGCTGCGAATGGCTCGAGTGGAGGCGTGAAGCTCCTTGACGCCAGCACCAAGGCCGGCGACGGCTGCATTCAGTTCGCCCGCTCCTCGTCTGCGAAGAGCTCCTCGTCTCCGACTGGCTACACCTGGATCCCCTTCGCCAAGGACGCCCTCACTTTCGCGGTGCGGTCTGATGGCTCGGTTACGCGATCCCTTAGCGCCCTCGAACTCGTCTCCATCTACAAGTGCGAGAATCCCAGCATCGTCCCCGTGCTCCCTCAGTTGCTGTCTGGCACGCGCAGTGAGTGGCTCAAGAAGATGGGCATCACCGAGGACCAGATCACCGCTGGCACCTACCCCTGCCTCAAGCCGAAGTCGGCGGGTGGCACCGGGGCTGAGTACGAGCAGGAGCACGATGGCCGTTCGCTTAAGGCCAACGAGATCCAGCCCTACTCGATCGCCGTGTGGCAGGCCCAGGCCAGTGGCGCCGCTCCTGATCGTCGCGGGATGACCGTCCTTGGCGTCCTCGATGGTCAGGCGCCGACGCTCCTCAACCAGTCCAGCAGCTACACACGCGACGTCTTCAACGTCATCCCGACCACGAAGGTCACCGACACGGCGTCGAAGGAATACCAGGTCTTCGTCGGCAAGGACTCGCTGGTGTGCAAGCAGTCCGCAGTCATCGCTCAGCAGGGCTTCGGCGCTCTGGCGACCACCTGTGGCGACACCTCGAGCCGCAGCTAACCCCGACGCGCAGACGAAGGAGAACATGACATGAGCATTCGAATCATGCGCGCGGGCGCAGCTGCCCTGGCTGCCTCCGCACTCGCAGTGGCAGGATTCGCCCTCGTGGCGCCTGCAGCGGGTGCGAGTAACACGGGCACGCTGAAGCTCGAGCCGTCAACGGGCACCGGGGCGAGTCCTATCTCGGTGGTCACGTCGGCGGGTTGTGGCAGCGTCAACGCGACCCACTACGTGGTCACCTTGACCGGCACCGGCGTCCAGTACACCGTGCCAGGCTCAGGGTCCACGGGTCCGACGTACGAGAGTGTGAACTACATGGTGGGCAACACGGCGCTGAGTGCCGTGGGTTCCTCCGGTGAGTCGACCTCGCCGATCCGCACGCCGCTGAGCAAGCTCTTCAACACGGTGAAGGCGGAGAACAAGGATGCCAAGCTGCCCAGCGGGGCCTACACCCTCACGCTGGAGTGCCGCGGCAAGCTCGACCCGAAGCCGATCTCGACCTTCTCGACCACGGTGACGATCATCGACGGGGCCACCCTCAGCTTCAAGGAGGGCGCTCCCGATCCCATCACCAACGTCACGAAGCCGAAGATCACCGGCATGGCCAAGGCCGGCGCGACCCTCAAGGTCAGCAACGGCACGTGGTCGACGACGCCCACCTCCTACGCCTACTCGTGGAAGGTCGGCACAAAGGTGGTCAGCACCAAGAGCACCTACAAGGTGGCGGCTGCTGACAAGGGCAAGAAGGTCACCGTCACTGTCACGGCCAAGGCGGATGGCTACACCGATGGCACCGCTTCGGCGAGTGTCACCATCGCAAAGAAGTAGTTCCACGGGGTGGGACC
>CAJBMR010000173.1 GCA_903954205.1 uncultured bacterium
GCCGTGTTGTCGGCATCGTGTGCACTCACTCGCACAACGACCACGTCAACGCCGTGCAGGAGCTCATCTCCAGCGTTGACGGGCCGGTCTACCTCCACCCGGCCGACACCATGCTGTGGGACGTCGTCAACGCGGGCGTGGCCTTCACCCCGCTGGCCGACGGCGACGTCGTGTCGGTGGCCGGCCTCGACGCCCAGGTGATCCACACTCCGGGCCACTCACCCGGCGGGGTCTGCCTTTACGTGCCCGACCTCGGCGTCCTCCTCAGTGGCGACACGCTCTTTCACGGCGGCCCCGGGGCGACGGGCCGCTCCTTCAGCGACTTCCCGACGATCCTCGATTCGATCCGGGAGCGTCTCCTCACGCTGCCCGCCGAGACGCGCGTGCTCACCGGCCATGGAGACGAGACCACCGTCGGCGCAGAGGCCGGGTCGTACGACGAGTGGGTTGCTCGCGGCCACTAGCCACCGGTGTCTACGTCGCGGCCACCCCTCGGTCCCTGGTGCTATTTGACGAGGGTGAGCGCGGTCACGCCCACGACGAGCACGATGACCCCGACGATCTGGAATCGACCGAGCTTTTCCTTGAACAGGAAGTACGCCGCCACGGCCGCAATGGGCGCGAACTGCGATGACAGGATGGACGTAATCGCCACCTCGTACTGGGCGCCGATGGCGAAGCAGACGAAGCCCAGGATTTCCGTGAACGCCATGGCCACGATCAGTGGCACCGTGGACCTGGTGATCTGCAGTTTCCGCATGACGAGCAGCGGGATGAGGATGATGAGGACACCCGCGAGACGCGCAGGCAGCAGCACCCAGGGGATGGGCACGTCGTTGCTGAGGTTGCCCGCCGCGAAGAGAGAGACCCCGAAGCACACCGCAGCCACAGTCGACAGGACCACGGCGTAGACGGGCCGCTCCTTGGCGAGCGGTGCAGGGTCGGGGGCGATCGCCGAGATGACGATCCCGCCGACGATCACGAGCAGCATGAACCCGACGATGGGCGCGACGCTCTCCCCTAGGAGTGCTGCGATGACCGCGGCAATGGCCCCTTCGGTGGCCAGGATCGGCGCGACGACGCCGACCTTGCCGACGCGCAGGGCGAACCCGGCCACGAGGATCCCGATGACATTGCCCAGCCCGAGGACGACCATCCACGGGATGCTGGGGCCGATGTTGGCCGGGACGCCGGTGGCGACGACGAACGGGGTCGTGATGATGAGCCCCACGAGCATCACCCACGCCACGGACGACGCCGATCCGATGATCTTCACGGCTCGCGACGACATCAGGCTGCTGCTGGCGAAGAAGCACGCGGTCAGGAGCCCGAAGACGATGCTGACCACCTCCTGACCCTACTCAGGAGCGGGGCGAGGTCCTGTCGCGAAACACGGGCGCAACACGACCCGGATACGGTCCTCCCGTGAACGCGCCCGAGCCCGATGCCGCCCTGCGCGAGGACATCCGCACGCTGGGGAACCTCCTGGGCCAGTCACTCGCCCAGCACGGCGGCCCCGAACTCCTCGAGGCCGTCGAGCGCATCCGCGCTGCCGTCCGGGACGACCCCGCCGAAGCGACGCGCATCATCGATCAGATCGACCTGCACGAGGCAACCCTGATTGCCCGTGCCTTTTCTATCTACTTCGACCTCGCCAACGTCGCAGAGCAGGTCCAGCGTGCGCGCGATGTCCGGGCTCGCCGCCGCACCGAGGGCAGCCTGCTCACGCGAACCGCCGGACGCGCCCTGGACCTCGGCGCCACTCCCGAGCAGGCCAGGCTGCTCGCGGAGGAGATGGCGGTGCGCCCCGTCTTCACGGCACATCCCACTGAGGCTGCACGTCGGTCGGTACTCACCAAGCAGCGGCGCATCGCCGACCTACTCCTCGATGCCCTCATCGATGACGAGCGGCGCTGGTCGCGCATCGCGGAGCTCGTCGACCTGCTGTGGCAGACCGACGAGCTGCGCCTCGAGCAGCCACAGGTGGTCGATGAGGCACGCAATGCCCTCTACTACCTCGATGATCTCGCGCGCGGCCCGCTCGCCGAGGTGCTCGATGATCTCGCCACGGCATTCCGCATGCTCGGTGCCGACCTGCCACCCGACAGCACTCCA
>CAJBMR010000174.1 GCA_903954205.1 uncultured bacterium
CCGGTGCGCAGGCAGTCCACCCAGTGCCGCTGGAGTGTGACCACGCTGTCCTGGATGCCATTCCACGGGCGCGATGCCCAGGTGTGCTCGGGGATCTGCAGGTCCTCTTCGAAGACGGTCGCTCCCGACATGCGGGCCGCTGAGTCGCCAACGTCGACCGGGTGGGAGACGACCTGCAGGTGGTAGTCGGGCCCGAGGGTGATCGCACCGCGCGTCCCCTCGAGAGTCACGAAGGCCTGCGGGTAGGCCGAGTGATCGGCGAACGTCTCGTAACTGGCGTCGGCGATCGCCGTCGCCCCGGGCATGCGCATGATCACGGTAGCGACGTCCTCGCCGACGATGCGCGGGTTGACCTGGAGGGCCTCGGCGTAGAGGGATTCGGGCTCACCCATGAAGAAGCGTGCGAGGTCGAAGAGGTGCACGGCGACGTCGACGATGATCATGCGCTCGCTGTCAAGCAGCCAGGGCTGAGCCGAGTAGCAGTCATGGAAACTGCGGAAGCTGAAGCGACCGAAGAAGGGCCGGCCGATGGCGCCGCTGTCGAGGATCTCCTTGACGCGGCGCATTGGGTGCTGGAAGCGGAAATTCTCGTGGACCATGAAGGGCAGGTCCTTGGCAGCCATGGCCGCGACCATGGCCCGGGCATCCTCGAGATCCCAGGCCAGCGGCTTCTGGCAGATCGCGGCCACCCCGTGCTCGGCAGCGAGATGGACCATCTGCGGATGCGTCGGGGGAGTAGTGGCGATGTCGACGAAGTCAAGGTCTTCATTCGCGAAGAGCTCGGCGGCGTCGGCGTAGGGCCGCCCCCCGAAGTCGCGGGCGGCGGCTTCGAGGCGCTCCGGATCGGTGTCGCACACGGCGACGAGCTCGACATCGGGGATCTCTGCCCAGGCATGGAGATGGTTCTGCGCGAAGAAGCCGGTGCCGATGACGGCGAAGCGGTAGGGCTCGCTCATAACTCGACCGGCCTGGTGGGATCGGTGATCCACTCACTCCAGGACCCGACGTACATCCGGGAGCCTTCGAGGCCTGCGATGCTCATCGCGAGCACGTTCTGCGCGGCCGTGATGCCCGAGCCGCAGTAGTAGATGACATCGCTTGGCTCCACGCCATCAAGCAGTTCCCCGTAGTAGGCGCGAAGTTCCTCGGGGCTGCGGAAGGTGAGGTCGGCGTTCGTGGTGTTGGCGCGGTCGGCCAGGCCGGCGCCGGCGATGTGGCCGCGCACGGCATCGTGATAAACGCCGCCACCGTGATAGCCCTCGGCCCCCCGCGAGTCGAAGACGCAGGTGCGCGGCCGCTGGCGGTAGGCGTCGACCTCGTCGACATCGGCGAGCAATTCGGGGCGCAGACTCATGGGGTAGGTCGTGGAAGCTCGCTCGGGCACGTCTGCTGTCGCTTCGCCGCCTGCGGCAACCCACGCCTGCCAGCCGCCGTCTAGGACGGCGACACGATCGTGTCCCATCCACTTGTGCATGAGCCACACGCGCGCGGCAGACATGCGACCCCCGTCGGCGTCGTAGGTCACCACCTGCGTCGACTCGTCGATGCCCCAGAGGCCAAGTTGTGCAGCGAAGACCTCGGCGTCGGGGAAGGGACGACGGCCGGTGACTCCCGGGATGATCTCGCCGGCTAGGTGAGTGGCGGTGTCGGCGTAGACGGCGCCGGGGATGTGGCCCTCGAGGTAGGCGCGCTGCCCCCACTCCTCGTCGTCGAGGGAGAAGCGTGCGTCCAGGACCACGAGGCGGGGGTCTCCCACATGCTCGCGAAGCCATTCGACGCTGACGATGGTGCGCTCGTCCATGCCGTCATCCTGCCAGTCAACTTTGTCCCTATTCTGAAGGGGTGACCCCGGACATGACACCCCGCAGCCGCCTCGCCACCGAGGGCCGTGACCGTGCACCCAACCGCGGAATGCTGCGCGCCCTGGGCATGGGGGATGACGACTTCTCGAAGCCCCAGATCGGCATCGCGTCGTCCTTCAACCAGATCACTCCCTGCAACATGTCGCTGCGCGAGGTCGCGGCCGACGTCGC
>CAJBMR010000175.1 GCA_903954205.1 uncultured bacterium
CCTCATGGCACCACTCAACAACTGACCACTCGCGATTACAGGGGTACGTCGAGGTCTTCGCCTGACGCGACATCGCCGACCTCGACCAGGGCCACCTCGTCGATCCGAGCGCGTAGGTAGTCGCGGGCGCCGCGATCGCCCTGCGCCGCCGAGGAAACACCTTCGAAGTGCTCGCGGCCCAGCATGACCGGGTGGCCCCGCTTCCCCTCGTACGACGCCTGCGCGATCCGCGCCGGGCTAGCAGCAAGTCGGGCCACGGCTTCGCCCGTGAGACCGGGCAGGTCGACCAGGGTGACGATGACGCGATTGACATCGGCGAGCGGATCAACCGACACCAGGCCGGCGCGCAGTGAGGAGCCCATGCCCTCGGACCAGTCGGGATTCACCACGGTCACCGCGTCGGGCACGTCACCGGTCCACGCCCCGAGGACGACGTAGACCGGATCGCAGCCGCCCTCGCGCAGGACGCGGACGGCGCGGTCGACAAGCCGTTCCCCGTCGATGACGACGGGAGCCTTCGGTCCACCGAAGCGTCGCCCCTCGCCGGCTGCGAGGACAAGCCCCGCCACATTGCCCATGGCTAGTCGCTAGCGGGGCGCGCCGGGATGGATCGGTCCGCTCGTTGCCGCCAGGTGCACGCCGCTTCCTCCCCAACGCTCCTGGATGATCTCGGCCGCGATCGAGATGGCCGTCTCCTCCGGAGTGCGGGCCCCGAGGTCGAGGCCGATCGGCGAACGCAGGCGCGCGATCTCCTCATCCGTCATGCCAGCCTCCTTGAGCCGGCGCAGACGATCCTCGTGCGTGCGACGCGAGCCCATCGCCCCGACGTAGCCGGCCTCGGTGCGCAACGCCACCTCGAGGGCGGGTACGTCGAACTTCGGGTCGTGGGTGAGCACACAGATCACCGTGCGGCGATCGACCGGCTGGCTCGCAAGCCAGCGATGCGGCCAATCGACCACGACCTCGTCGGCATCGGGGAAGCGTCGCGGCGTCGCGAAGATCTCACGGGCATCGCACACCGTGACACGGAATCCGAGGACCTTGCCGACACGGCAGAGCGCGGCAGAGAAGTCGATGGCTCCGAAGATGTACATCCGCGGCGGCGGAGCCATGCTTGCGACGAAGACGTCGAGGCCATCCCCCAGTCGTTCACCCTCGGGTCCGTAGCGCAGGAAGCCGGTGGTGCCGGAGGCGAGCATGCCTCGCGCATCCGCGGAGACGGTTTCGTCGAGCCGCTCCGTGCCGAGGGAGCCCTCGACCGAGTCGGGGCGCACTACGAGATGGCGACCGGCGGCGGCGCCATCCGGCGACGTGACGATGGTCGCGACAGCGACGGGCTCCTCGGCTTCCACGCTGCGCAGCACTCCGGGGAGTTCGGGCCAGGTGTCTCGGTCGACGCGTTCAACGAACACATCGAGGATGCCCCCGCAGGTCAGGCCGACCGAGAAGGCATCGTCATCGCTCACGCCGTAGGTCTCGAAGCGCGGCACTCCATCTGCGAGGACCTCCTGCCCGAGGTCGTAGAGAGCGCCTTCGACGCAGCCGCCACTCACGGAGCCGATGGCCTCGCCTCCCGCGGTCACGATCATCGAGGCCCCCGCCGGGCGAGGCGCAGAGCGCCAGGTACGCACGACCGTGGCCATGGCGCAAGGCTCGCCACGGTCATAGGCCGCGAGCAGATCGTTGAGGATCTCCCTCATGGGACTCCCTTCCGGGCGTATCCGATGGCGATCGGGTGCCGAGACCCCAATAATGACGGAATGCAGACGACTAGCCACTCGGGTGCCGTGCGGCACTCTGCCGTCTCGGCGGAGGCCCTCTCGACCCGGGCGATGGCGGACGCCGTGGATGACCCCCGGGCCGGCGCCGTCGTCACCTTCTCCGGCGACGTCCGCGACCACGACCACGGGCGAGGGGTCCTACGCCTGGACTACGAGGCCCATCCCAGCGCCGGCGACATCCTCGCCGAGATCGCGGCCGAGGTGGCCGAGCGCTTCGACGTGATCGCCGTCGCGGTCGCTCACCGCACGGGAGCCCTCGAGATAGGCGACTGCGCACTTGCCGCGGCGGTGAGTGCCGCGCACCGAGGAGACGCATTCGCCGCGTGCAGCGCTCTCGTCGAGGAGACGAAGGCACGCATCCCCGTCTGGAAGCATCAGTTCTTCGCAGACGGCACAGACGAGTGGGTGAACTGCGCATGAGCCATGCCGACGAGGTACACGAGACTCGCCTGGTCGACTCCTACGGCCGCGGCCACCGTGACATGCGCATCTCCCTGACGGACCGCTGCTCCCTGCGCTGCACCTACTGCATGCCCGCGGACTTCGCCGATTGGATCCCCAGCGCCGAGCTCCTCACCACGGACGAGCTCATGTTCGTCCTGGAGATCGCCGTCGATGAGGGCATCGACGAAGTGCGTCTCACCGGTGGCGAGCCGCTCCTGCGCCCCGATGTCGTCGATGTCGTGCGTCGCATCAACGCCCTCCCCCGGCCGCCGCGGATCTCCATCACGACCAATGCCCTGCGTCTTGCCGGCCTCGCGGGCCCCCTGCGCGATGCCGGGCTGGAGCGGGTCAACGTCAGCCTCGACACCCTCGACCGCGAGCGCTTCAAGGCCCTCACCCACCGCGACCGCTTCGACGACGTTCTCGCCGGGCTCGCCGCGGCGCGCGCCGCTGGCTTGGCCCCCGTCAAGGTCAACTCGGTGCTCATGCGCGGCGTCAACGAAGACGAGGCCGTGCCGATGCTCGCGCGCGCCCTAGAGGAAGACTGGCAACTGCGGTTCATCGAGCAGATGCCGCTCGACGCCGGTGGACTGTGGAACCGCGCCGACATGGTGACCGCGGAGGAGATCCTCGAGAAGTTGTCCTCGGCCTTCGACATCACCCCGCTTCCCCAGCGCGGCACCGCGCCCGCCGAGGAGTTCTACGTCGACGGCGGACCGGCGACGGTCGGCGTCATCGCGAGCGTCACCCGCCCCTTCTGCGGCACGTGCGATCGGCTGCGTCTCACCGCTGACGGGCAGTTGCGCAATTGCCTCTTCGCGCGCGACGAGACCGATCTTCGCGCCGTGCTGCGCGATGATGCGTTGACCGCGGATGAGCGGGAGGCCGAGGTCCGCCGACGCCTGCACTCCAGCGTGCTGGCCAAGCTGCCCGGACACGGGATTAATGACCCGACGTTCATCCAGCCGCCGCGGCCGATGAGCGCGATCGGCGGCTAGTCAGCCACCCGCGAAGGGCGGCAGGACATCCACTCGCGATCCCGCCGCCACGCGGATCCCGTCGTCATGACCGGCCACGCTGTCGACGAGGACAGAGCATCGTGGAATCACCGACGCGAGTCCCGGAGCCTGGCCCACCGCCTCAGCGAGCACTTCCCCGAGGGTGCCCGGCCCCACGCGGAGCACGGAGACCCCCTCAGCGGCGGCACGAGCAGCTGCGAAGAGGTGGACCTCAACGAGTCGCGGCTGATCGGTCATGGGGCTAGTGTCGGGCATCACAGGCGGCTTGGCCCCCCGGCCCTGCCGGTCACCGACCTCGGGAGTCGTGCATGGACCTGAGCAACTCGTTCGTCGTCCCCGCAGACATCGACACCGCGTGGAAGACACTCCTCGACGTAGAGGCCATCGCCCCCTGCATGCCCGGGGCGACGCTGGAGTCTGTCGATGGTGACGCATTCTCGGGTTCCGTGAAGGTCAAGCTCGGCCCGGTCAACATGACGTACGGCGGCAAGGCGCGCTTCGTGGAGAAGGACGAGGCGAATCACCGCGCGGTCATCGAAGGCACCGGCAAGGAGACGCGTGGCTCCGGCACCGCGTCCGCCCACGTCACGACTCAACTCGTCGCCGAGGGACCTGATCGCACGCGTGTCGACGTGACGACCGATCTCACCGTGACAGGCAAGCCCGCACAGTTCGGTCGCGGGGTCATGCAGGACGTTGCCGGCAGGATCATCGACCAGTTCTCCGCCAACCTCGAGGCCGTCATCGCCGCGAGCGGAGCGCAGGCAGCCGCCGCGTCCGCTGCTGCGGAGAAGGGCGAGCCCGCTCCATCGGCCGCCCCGACCCCGCTTCCGCAGGCGGCCGACAGCATCGACCTTCTCGGCACCGCGGGCGCACCCGTGCTCAAGCGCGCGATCCCTGCTGCGCTCATCCTGGTCGCGGTGGTCGGCATCATCTGGATCATTGCCCGGCGACGCGGCTAGATCCGGATTTCTGGCAGCGGAGGCACATCGTGGGCATGACAGCGCGGGAACTGCGCGAGAGAGCTGTGAAGCTCCAGGCCGACCGGGTGCCGTTCGTCCATGCCCGGGTGGTGCTTGCCGAGCGCCCCACGTCGGCGAAGCCGGGTGACGAGGCGATCGTGCTCGCCGACGGCACCATCGAGGGCTTCGTCGGGGGCCAGTGCGCCCTGGCCACACTCCGAGCCCAGGGACTTGCCGTCCTTGAGCGTCGCGAGAGCACGTTGCTGCGCATCGCCCCCACTCCCGAACCCGATCAGCCCGGGCGCACCGTCGTCCACAACCCGTGCCAGTCCGGCGGCACCTTGGAGATCTTCATGGAGCCTGTCCTGCCCGCCCCGCTCATCCGCGTGCTCGGCACCACGCCTATCGGCATCGCCCTCGCCCGTGTCGGCGCCGCGCTCGGTTACGACATGGAGTCGTGGGACTCCGGACGCCCCGACGCCGCACCTGACCTCGCCACCACCGACGCTGTCGTCGTCGCGTCGCACGGCAACGGCGAGGAGGTTGCCATCGAGGCTGCCGTGAAGGCCGGTGTGCCCTACATCGGACTCGTGGCAAGCCGCAAGCGCGGTGCAGCGGTGCTCGCGTCGCTCGATCTCACCGACGAGCAGAAGTCCCTCATTCGCACACCCGCCGGCATGGACATCGGGGCACGCACCGCGGAGGAAGTCGCCCTGTCGATCCTCGCGGAGGTCATCGCCCAGCGCCACGGCGAGCCACGCGCCATGAGTGCACCGACCTCCGTGGCCACAGCGGTCGACCCCGTGTGCCACATGGACGTCGTCATGGTGCCCACCTCCCTGCATGCCGAGGTGGATGGGGCGACCTGGTGGTTCTGCTGCCAGGGCTGTCTCGATCGGTTCGTCGCCAATCCAGAAGCCTTCTCACCCGCATCGTGACGGCAGCGATGGAGAGCAGTGCGGCCCTCGCAGCCACGATCCCTGACGTCGCATCGCTCGCAGAGCGCCTTGCCGAGACGGGATACGTCGCCGACACGGGACTGGCGACGGCACTCTTCTGTGCGGTGCGCCTTCCCCAGCCGCTCCTCTTGGAGGGCGAGGCCGGAGTGGGCAAGACCCAGGCTGCCAAGGCCCTGGCCGAGATCCTCGACACCCCGCTTATCCGCCTCCAGTGCTTCGAAGGGATCGACGCCGCCGAGGCGCTCTACGAGTGGAACTACGCCCGCCAACTCCTCGGCATCCGCCTCGCCGAGGCACGTGGGGAAGGACTCGAGGAGTCGAGCCTCTTCGCGCGCGACTACCTGGTTGAGCGGCCACTTCTCCAGGCGGTGGAGCACCCCGGCCCCCGGCCGGCCGTCCTGCTCATCGACGAGGTCGACCGCGCCGACGAGGAGTTCGAGGCATTCCTCTTTGAGCTGCTCGCAGAATCGGCGGTGACCATCCCCGAGATCGGCACGATGCGCGCCCGTCACAAGCCCATCGTGATCCTCACGTCCAATCGCACGCGCGACCTCCATGACGCACTCAAGCGGCGTTGCCTCTACCACTGGATCGACTATCCGTCGGTGGACCAGGCCACCGCGATCGTGAGGATGCGCGTGCCGGAGGCGGGCGACCGTCTCATCTCCGACATCGCAGCAGCGGTCTCCCGACTGCGCACGCTCGATGTGCAGAAGCCGCCGGGCATCGCCGAGGCCATCGACTGGGTACACGCGGCTGTCCTCCTCGGCGTGCAAGAGCTCGATGCAGAGGCTGTCCAGCGCACGCTGGGCTCCGTGCTGAAGTACCGCGAGGATCACGACGTCGCCGTCGAGGCGGGTCTCGCCTGGGTGAGCGGTGCCTAGTCCCACGACCCCGGCAGCGCAGGCGGACCTCGCCGACGTCGCCGCGGCGTTCGGCCATCGCCTTCACGCGGTGGGGGTGCCCGTCACCCCTGAACGCATGGCACGCTTCGCCGAAGGCGTGCTCATCGCACATCCGCAGACGGTCGCCGAGGTCTACTGGCTGGGTCGAGTGACCCTGCTTTCGGGCTATGCCCAGGTCCCCATCTACGACCACATCTTTGACGAGTGCTTCCGAGGCTACGTCGATCTCGTCGAGGCAACGGGCACACCTCCCTCTGCCCCGCCGAGCCCACTCGACGCCGGAGAGCGCGCGCCACGTGACACGGGCACGCAGCAGTCGGGGGCGTCGCAATCGCCGATCACGAGTGCCACCCCGGGTCTCGATGCACGTGGGGACGTCGAGTCCGAGGAGATGTCACTGCTCGCGGCGGCCAGCAGCAGTGAGCGCCTCGCAGCCCGGGACTTCTCCGAGTGCTCTGCCGAGGAGCTCGCGCTACTGCGAAGGCTCGTCGAGAAGCTCCCGCTCATCCCTCCCTCACGCCGCGGTCGTCGTCTGCGCCGCCATGCGCGTGGCGATCGACTCGATGTGCGCGCAACCCTGCGAAGGGCGTACCGCACCGGCGGCGACCCCGTGCACCGCATTCATCGCCGACACACCGAACGCCCGCGCCGGGTCGTGCTCATCGCCGATGTGTCGGGCTCCATGGAGCCCTACGCCCGCGTCTACCTCCACCTGATGCGCGGGGCGGTCCGAGCCCTGGGATCCGAGGCCTTTGTCTTCGCCACCAGGCTCACGCGGCTCACGCGCCAACTGGCTGCGGGCGGGCCCGACTATGCCTATGCCAAGGTCGCGGAGACCACACCGGACTGGGCGGGCGGCACGCGCATCGGCACGGCACTCACACGCTTCCTCGACGAGCACGGGCGACGCGGCATCGCGAGGGGAGCCATCGTCGTCATCGTGTCCGACGGGTGGGAGATCGGTGATCCCCACGAGGTCGGGGAGGCGATGCGTCGACTCGGACGCCTGGCCCACCACATCATCTGGGTCAATCCCCGCAGCGCAGCCGCGGAGTTCCAGCCTCTGGCCGGTGGGATGGCGGCCGCCCTCCCCCATGTCGATACCTTCCTCAGTGGTCATTCCGTGCAGGCACTCGAGGAGTTGCTCACGGCGATTCGAGAGGCAGGTGAGCGACGTCGTGGCTGAGCATCGCACCGCACGCGTGATCACAGTGTCGACGCGCGCGTCCGCGGGCATCTGGGAGGACCGTTCCGGTCCCGTGCTCGCCGACGGCCTGCAGCGCCTGGGGCTCGATGTCTCCGGCCCGGTCGTCGTGAGCGACGGCGACCCGGTCGAGGCGGCACTGCGCGACGCCGTGGCCGAGGGCATCGACCTCGTCGTCACGACGGGCGGCACCGGCCTCACACCCGCGGATCTCACGCCTGAGATGAC
>CAJBMR010000176.1 GCA_903954205.1 uncultured bacterium
ACTACGCCTTCGTGCGCACCGCGGGCTACCTGCCCAGCCCCAATGACGTCTACGTCTCGCTCTCCATGGTCAAGAAGAACGGCCTGCGCAAGGGCGATGCGGTCACCGGTGCCGTGCGGCAGCCGCGCGATGGGGAGCGGCGCGAGAAGTTCAACCCCCTCGTCCGCATCGACACGATCAACGGCACCGACCCCGAGCAGTCGCGCCAGCGGCCGGAGTTCTCCAAGCTCACGCCCCTCTACCCCCAGGAGCGCCTGCGCCTGGAGACGGAGCCCGGCAACCTCACCACGCGCGTGATCGACCTCGTGTCCCCGATCGGCAAGGGCCAGCGCGGTCTCATCGTGTCGCCTCCCAAGGCGGGCAAGACGATGGTGCTCCAGTCGATCGCCAATGCGATTGTCACCAACAACCCCGAGTGCCATCTCATGGTCGTGCTCGTCGACGAGCGCCCTGAGGAAGTCACCGACATGCAGCGCTCGGTCAAGGGCGAGGTCATCTCCTCTACCTTCGATCGTCCTGCCGAGGACCACACCATCGTGGCCGAGCTTGCGATCGAGCGTGCCAAGCGTCTTGTCGAGTTGGGGCACGACGTCGTCGTTCTGCTCGACTCGATGACCCGTCTTGGCCGCGCCTACAACCTCGCGGCTCCCGCGTCCGGTCGCATCCTCTCGGGTGGCGTGGACTCCACAGCGCTCTATCCGCCGAAGCGATTCTTCGGCGCCGCCCGCAACATCGAGAACGGCGGATCGCTCACGATCCTCGCGACTGCGCTGGTCGAGACCGGCTCGCGCATGGACGAGGTGATCTTCGAAGAGTTCAAGGGCACCGGCAACATGGAGCTCAAGCTCGATCGCAAGCTCGCTGACAAGCGCATCTTCCCCAGCGTCGACGTCGACGCCTCGGGCACGCGCAAGGAGGAGCTCCTCATGGCTCCCGACGAGCTCAAGATCGTCTGGAAGCTGCGTCGCGTCCTCCACGCCCTCGATCAGCAGCAGGCCATCGAGCTCCTGCTCAATAAGTTGCGCGAGACCAAGAGCAACCTGGAGTTCCTCATGCAGATCCAGAAGACCACGCCGTCCGTCACGGGGTCGGAGTCTGACGACGCCTAGCCCCTTCCGGATAGGCCCGGCGGGTCGGCCAAGCCGCCCCTGTCGGGCTCGCCCGTGCGATGGCGTACCCTTCCTCTGTCCGGTTCACCGCCACTGCGGACCCGGACCCGAACATAGGAGTCAATATGAAGTCGGGCATCCACCCCGAGTACGTCGAGACCGAGGTGACCTGCACCTGCGGATCGACGTTCACCACGCGCAGCACCGCGAAGAACGGCGTTATCCACGCCGATGTCTGCTCGCAGTGCCACCCCTTCTACACCGGTCGCCAGAAGATCCTCGACTCCGGCGGTCGCGTCGCGAAGTTCGAGAAGCGCTTCGGCGGCAAGGACAAGGCCGCCGCATCCGAGTGACGCGCTGTCGACCGAAGCGCGTCCCCGCTCATCGCCGATAGGTAGGTCCCGTGTTCGACG
>CAJBMR010000177.1 GCA_903954205.1 uncultured bacterium
GTGGAGCTCGGTGATCGAGGTGCCTTCGCCGATCTCCTGCGAGCCTGCGGGCATATCGAGGGCCTCGAGCGCGTGCGCTTCACGAGCCCGCACCCGCGTGACTTCACCGACGACGTCATCGCGGCGATGGCCGAGACGCCCAATGTCATGCCGCAGCTGCATATGCCCCTGCAGTCAGGGTCGGACCGGATCCTCCAGGCCATGCGGCGCTCGTATCGGGCGGAGCGCTACCTCGGCATCATCGAGCGCGTTCGCGCGGCTATGCCCGAGGCCGCAATCACGACCGACATCATCGTGGGCTTCCCCGGCGAGATCGAGGACGACTTCCAGGGCACCCTCGACGTCGTGCGTGCCTCGCGCTTCACCAGTGCCTTCACCTTCCAGTACTCCCCGCGACCGGGCACGCCTGCCGCGACGATGGACGACCAAATCCCCAAGACGGTGGTGCAGGACCGCTACCAGCGGCTCACCACCCTGGTCGAGGAGATCGCCTGGGAGGAGAGCAAGCGCTTCGTCGGTCGGGAGGTTGAGGTGCTCGTGGCCGAGGGGGAGGGCCGCAAGGACGGTGCGACCGCACGACTCTCGGGACGTGCTGCCGACAATCGCCTCGTCCACGTAGCGCGCGAACCCGCAATCGGCGAGCCGCGCCCGGGTGATCTCGTCATCGCCGAGGTCACCTACGCCGCGCCCCACCATCTCGTGGCCGACCGCATGACCGCCCTGCGACGTACACGATCGGGAGATGCCTGGGAGGCGCGCAACGCGGCGACTCCCGCGGACGATCGCGTCGTGCTCCCCATGCCAAGCATGCCGTCGCCAGCATGATCATCGCCATCGTCGGGCCGACCGCGGTGGGCAAGTCCGACATTGCGATCGACCTCGCCGAGCGACTCGATGCCGAGATCGTGAGTGCGGACTCGATGCAGGTCTACGTCGGCATGGATATCGGCACCGCCAAGGTGCCTGAGGCCGAGCGGCGCGGCGTAACCCATCACATGCTCGATGTGTGGAGCGTCGATCACGAGGTGAGCGTGGTGGAGTTCCGCGACCGAGCACGCGCGTGCATCGAGGAGATCGAGGCCCGCGGGCGCACGATCGTCATTGTGGGTGGCTCCTGGCTCTACGTGCAGGCGATCCTCGACGAGATGGACTTCCCGGGCACGGACCCTCAGGTGCGCGCGCGGCTTGAGGCCGAGCTCGTCGGCGTGGGGCCCGAAGCACTGCATGCGCGCCTGGCCTCGCTCGATCCCGATGCGGCCGCGGCGATCCTGCCCACCAACGGCCGGCGCATCGTGCGCGCGCTGGAGGTCGTTGAGCTCCAGGGCTCCTTCACCGCGCGGCTGCCAGAGCCACGTCCCTGGCGGGAGGCTCGCTGGATCGGCCTGTCATGCGATCGGCTGGTGCTCGATGCGCGGATCTCCGCACGCGTCGACCGCATGTGGGATCTCGGGCTCGTCGATGAAGTCCGAGACCTCAGGCCTCGCATGGGACGCTCCGCGAGTGGGGCTCTCGGCTATCGCCAGGTGCTCGA
>CAJBMR010000178.1 GCA_903954205.1 uncultured bacterium
CGGCCCCGGTCGCGGGCGACTGCTCGTGCTCTCCGGGCCTTCGGGCGTCGGCAAGTCGAGCGTCGTGGCGCGACTGCGGTCGCTGCGTCCGGATCTGGTCTTCTCCGTGTCGGCGACCACGCGCCCACCGCGAGCCGCAGAGATCGACGGAGTCCACTACCGATTCGTCGATAGCGCCGGATTCGAGGCGATGATCGCGCGCGGCCAACTCCTGGAGTGGGCCGAGTTCGCCGGGCACCTCTACGGCACGCCCTCCGGGCCGGTCGAGGAGGCCCTGGCCGCCGGCGACGACGTACTCCTGGAGATCGAGCTCCAGGGCGCCCGCCAGGTCCGCGATAGCGCCCCCGAAGCCATCCGCGTCTTCCTGGCCCCGCCGTCCTGGGAGGTCCTCGTGGAGCGACTGCAGGGTCGACGCACGGAGTCCCCCGAGGTGATCGAGCGGCGCCTAGCGACCGCCCGCGTGGAGTTGGCAGCCGAGGGGGAGTTCGACCACACCGTCGTCAACGCCTCCGTGGACGAGGCCGCCGAAGCCATCCTGGCCCTCATGGACCAGGCAGCGCCGGTCGCTTCCCGCTGACCGGGGGGTAGACTTCCCCTCCGGTGCGTGCGCTCGCACCCGTCCCATACGCCTCAACAGCCGGTGAGAGGTCGACCAAGTAAGCGTCCGCGCGCCCCGAGGGCATCATCTACCCGCCCATCGACGACCTGCTCGCCAAGTCCGACTCCAAGTACTCCCTCGTCATCTACGCCGCCAAGCGCGCGCGCCAGATCAACGCCTACTACTCCCAGCTGGGAGAGGGCCTGCTGGAGTACGTCGGTCCGCTCGTCGAGACGCACGTGCAGGAGAAGCCCCTTTCCATCGCCATGCGCGAGATCGACGCAGGCCTGGTCACCTCCGAGCCCTACGACCCCGCGGCTGAGGTCGTGGTCGCGGTCGTGGAGGAGGAGCTGACCTGAGCGCGCGCATCCTCCTCGGTATCTCGGGGGGCATCGCCGCCTACAAGGCGTGCTCCCTGCTGAGGATTCTGCGCGAATCGGGTCACGACGTCCGCGTCGTCCCGACCGCATCGGCGCTCCGCTTCGTCGGCGCTCCCACGTGGGAGGCCCTCTCCGGTCACTCGGTCAGCGACTCCGTCTGGTCCGACGTCCCCGCCGTGCCGCACGTCAGCCTCGGGCGGTGGGCCGACCTCGTCGTCGTTGCTCCCGCGAGCGCCAATGTCCTCGCTCGAGCTGCCGCCGGCATGTCCGACGACCTACTCACCGCATCACTGCTCACGGCCAGTGGACCCGTGCTCATGGCTCCGGCCATGCACACCGAGATGTGGGAGCACCCCGCCACGCGAGCCAATGTCGCCACCCTGCGCAGCAGGGGCGTGCAGGTGATCGAGCCGGCGGTCGGGCGCCTCACGGGTTCTGATTCCGGTGCCGGGCGCCTGCCCGAGCCCGAGGAGATCGCCCGCCTCGTCGAGGAGGCCCTGCAGCCCGCGTCCCGTGACCTCTCCGGTCGCCACCTGCTCGTCTCCGTGGGAGGCACGCGCGAGGACCTCGATCCCGTGCGCTTCCTCGGCAATCGCTCCAGTGGCCGCCAGGGCTTCGCGATCGTGGAGCGTGCACTCGCTCGCGGTGCCGAGGTGACCGCGATCGTCGGCACCGTCGAGGTACCCCCACCGGCGGGTGCTCGCGTGATCGTCGCCACGACCGCGATGCTCATGCGCGAGGCGATGCTGGCGGAGCAGGGCTCTGCTGACGCCATTGTCATGGCAGCGGCGGTTGCCGACTTCAGGCCGGAGCTGACCTCGGCGACCAAGATCAAGAAGTCCGACGACCATGAGCCCGAGCCCGTACGGCTCGTGCGCAACCCCGACATCCTCGTCGACCTTGTCGCCCACCGGGTGGGAGGTCAGGTCATCGTCGGCTTCGCGGCGGAGACGGCTTCTTCGGCGGAGGACCTGCTCGCGATGGCGGGCGCCAAGCTCGCCCGCAAGGGCTGCGACCTCCTCGTCGTCAACGACGTCGGCCGTGATGAGGTCTTCGGCAGCGACGGCACGCGCATCCAGGTGCTCACCGCCGGGGGTGCCGTGCGCGCTGACGTGCGCGGGTCCAAGGTGGCCGCGGCGGACGCCGTACTCGACGAGATCGCCAAGCTCCTCCCCGGCGTCTGACACCCTGCCCTCCCTCACGGTCCGGGTCCGTCGGATCGGGTAGGGTCGCCAGCGTCAAGAGCGCCAGCATCAAGCCCCGGCTCGCTGGCCGGCAACCCTCGCGCCGCGGTGGGGTGCCCCGGGTGAGGACCTGGTCCGCATGTGCGGGCAAGCGCGGGTCGGCAGACCCCTGAGCAGGAGGCATGCGCGTGGCACGACGACTCTTTACCTCGGAGTCAGTGACCGAGGGTCACCCCGACAAGATGGCCGACCAGATCAGCGACGCCATCCTCGATGACCTCCTTCGCCAGGATCCGCGTTCGCGGGTGGCGGTCGAGACGATGCTCACCACGGGCCAGGTGCACGTCGCCGGCGAGGTGACGACCGAGGGCTTCGCTGACGTCATGGGAATCGTGCGCGACGTCGTCAAGGACATCGGCTACGACTCCTCCGAGAAGGGCTTCGACGGCAACTCCTGCGGCATCTCCGTCTCGATCGGCGCGCAGTCACCAGACATCGCGCAGGGCGTCGATGACGCCATCGAGGAGCGTGAGGGTCACAGCTCCGACCCCCTCGACCGCCAGGGTGCGGGCGACCAGGGCCTCATGTTCGGCTATGCCACCGATGAGACCGCGACGCTCATGCCCCTGCCCATCTCGCTCGCGCATCGCATGGCGGAGCAGCTCACGGCGGTGCGCAAGGACGGCACCGTCCCCTATCTGCGACCCGACGGCAAGACCCAGGTCACCATCGAATACGACGAGGCCGGTCAGCCTGTGCGCATCGACACCGTCGTCGTGTCGAGCCAGCACGCCAAGGACGTTGACCTCGAGGGCCAGCTCGCGCCCGAGGTGCGCAAGTACGTCGTCGAGCCGATCCTCGAAGGCACCGACCTGTCGAGTGATGGCTACCGGCTTCTGGTCAA
>CAJBMR010000179.1 GCA_903954205.1 uncultured bacterium
CGGCCGTGCGCAGCAGCTCGGCGGCGCGCAGGGTCAGCAGCTCAGGGTCGCCAGGTCCAGCCGCGACGAGGGCGACGGGGCCGAGCTTCTTCTTGGGGCGGATTGCGCTCACGGGAAACCTTCGGATCGGGGGAGGTGGGTGGTCTGCGGATGGGCGGGAGCGACTACGCGCTCACCGCCCCGGGTTCGTGCGCTGCCTGACGTTGTCGGAAGGCGAGGATCTGGAGTTCGACGCCCAGGTCGATGGCGCGCACCTGGACTCCCGAGGGGACGGCGAGGAAGCGCGGCGCAAAACTGAGGATGTGCGTGATACCCGCGGCGACGAGACGATCGCAGGCGTCTTGCGCGGCAGAGCCGGGGGTGGCGATGACACCGATCTGGGCGCTAGCGGCCACCTCGGCGAGATCGGCGAGTGGTCGCACCGGGAGGGAATGCTCACCGCAGGGCACGTCGGTTCCGACGACATCGGGATCGACGTCAACGAGCCCCACGATCCGGAAGCCACCGGGAGCGAATCCGCGGTACGTCGCGAGAGCGTGCCCGAGATTGCCCAGGCCGACGATCACGACGCCGAGCGGCTCGTGCACGCCCAGCCAGTCGGCGATGCTGCGGTGCAGGAACTCGACGTCGTAGCCGACTCCACGGGTGCCGAAGGAGCCGAGGTGGGACAGGTCCTTGCGCAGCTTGGCGCTCGTCACTCCGCTGCGCTCCGCCAGGTCGGCCGAGGAGACCGTCGCGATGCCCGAGGCGCGCAGGCGGTCAAGTGCGTGGAGGTAGACCGGGAGCCGCTCGACCGTGGCTGAGGGCACCTCGTCACGAGCGCGCGAGGGCGCGATGCGAAGGGACACGGTGAGACCTACCTGGCGGTACAGGCGCGGCGGGTAGCCGGCGGGTGAGCCCCCAGGGTAGGTGCTTGTGAACGCTGGATACAAACCTCAACGGACGTACGCGTCCGAATATCGGTGCTAGGAACCACCCAGGGCCTTGTGGAGACGCTCGGAGTCCACTCGCCAGAAGTCGTGGACGGCACCGTCCACGAGGACCACCGGGATCTGCTCGGCGTAGCGGTCAGCGAGATCCGGATCGTCGAGGATCGAGACCTCGGCCCACGAAACCCCCCTGTCGGCGCACACAGCGGCCACCACCACCCTGGCGTCGTCGCACAGGTGGCAGCCCGGCTTGCCTACGAGAATCACCCGCTCATCGGCCACCCCCCTAGTCTGGCCGAGTGGTTCGTCGCTCGCCCGTGCTCCCCGCCTATCGCCATGCCGGCGAGGCGGCCGCCGCTGCGGCCGAGGTCATGCCCCTGGGTGGAGCGCCCGTCGACCCCACCGCAGCGGCGTTCTTCGACGTTGACAACACGATCATGCGCGGGGCGAGCATCTTCCACTTCGCCGTGGGGCTGGCACGCCGGCGCTTCTTCGATGCACGTCAGGTCGTGGACTTCGGGAGGCGCCAGCTCCGGTTCGTGCTGAGCGGATCCGAGGACCTCGAGGACATGGCATCCGCCACCGCGTCCGCACTCTCGTTCGTCGCGGGGCGGCGGGTCGATGAGCTCGTCGACCTCGGCGAGCGGATCTTCGACGAGGAGATGTCCGACAAGCTCATCCCCGGCACCCTGGCGCTCGCGCAGGATCACCTCGATGCCGGGCAGCGGGTGTGGCTGGTCACCGCCACCCCGGTCGAGTTGGCCACCATCATCGCCAAGCACCTCGGGCTTACCGGGGCACTCGGCACCGTCGCGGAGGTCCGCGGAGGCGTCTACACCGGCCGACTCGTGGGGGCTCCGCTCCACGGGCTCGCCAAGGCGGAGGCGGTGCGGGCCATCGCCGAACGCGAGCGGCTCGACCTCTCGCGCTGCTCGGCGTACTCCGACTCGGCAAACGACATCCCGATGCTGTCGCTTGTCGGGCACCCCTTCGCCGTCAACCCCGATGCACTCCTGCGGGCCCATGCGCGGGACAACGACTGGCCGATCCGAGACTTCCGCCGCCGCGCGCAGGCCAGACGCGCCGCGGTTCCCGCGCTCGCGGCCACCGCCGGTGTGGGTCTGGGTGTCGCCGCCGGCTACGCCGTGGGCCGCATCGCCCGCCGCTAGGCCTTAGGTAAGTCGCTAGGTGCTGAGTGGGTAGCGGGAATTGTGCGGCTGCGAGCGAGCCTCACTCACACGGAGCCGCACAATTGCGCTCCGCAGTCAGAAAGTCGACTCGCGCTGGACCAGGAGTCGGTAGAGCGACTGTTGGATGCGCTCGCGGACGGTGTCGGTGAGCTCAAGCACCGCCATCGGATCCTCGGCCTCCTCAGCCAGGTCCTCCGTGTGCACCGGCTCGCCGAACTCGATGATCCAGCGGCTCGGGAGCGGGATCATCCCGAGCGGCCCGAGCCAGGGGAAGGTCGGCGTCATCGGGAAGTAGGGCAGTCCGAGTAGGCGTGCGAGGGGTGCGATGTTGCCGAGCTTGGGGTAGGTCTCCTCGGCGCCCACGATGGCCGTCGGGATGATCGGCACGCGGGCGCGCAGCGCGGCCGAGACAAACCCACCGCGACCGAAGCGCTGCAGCTTGTAGCGCTCGCTGAAGGGCTTGCCGATGCCCTTGAACCCCTCGGGCCACACGCCCACGAGTTCGCCGCTCGAGAGCAGGCGCTCCGCATCGGGCATGCAGGCAAGGGTGTGCCCCGCCTTGCGTGCCAGCGCGGAGAGGAACGGGGTCTGGAAGACCAGGTCCGCGCCCAGCATGCGCAGATGCCGCTGGGCGGGATGGTGATCATGCAGGGCGATCTGCGTCATGAGGGCATCCAGGGCAATCGTCCCGGAGTGATTGGCGACGATCAGCGCGCCACCTTGCGAGGGCACCTGCTCCGCTCCGCGCACCTCTACGCGGAACCACCGTTCGTAGAGAGGGCGAAGCGGCGGGAGGAGCACGTGGTCGGTGAGGTCGGGATCGAAACCGAAGTCATCGACCGTGTAATCACCCGTGAGGCGCCGGCGTAGGAAATCAAGGAAGCCCTCTTCCTTGTCCGCGCTCTCCTGCCTAGGCCGCGGCGCCGAAGGGTCGAGGGGGATGATCCGGGCATCAGGCATGCGCTGCTCCCCGGGTCGCGATCAGACGGGTAGCGCCGTCGAGGATCCCCGACACGAAGCCGGGTCCGAGGTCGTGGCCAGCGAGGAACTCGTCGAAGGCTGCAGAGGTCGATCGCTTGGCAGAGAACCCCAGTTCGCGCTGGGCCCGGCTCGTGTCGATGGCCCGACCGTAGGTGAGGAATCGCACCTGCTCCGAGGTGAAGTCGACCAGCCTCGTCGGAGCGAGGGCACGGCCCACGACCCCGAGGAGTGCCCCCGGGACGGAGAGGGTCGGGCGACCGGTGCGGCGCACAGCCTGGGAGAGGGCCAGGACCCCGTCTCCCGCGATATTGAACACACCCGTAGCCGGGGCCGTCACGGCCCGATGCAGGGCGGCGATGGAGTCGTCCTCATGCACGAACTGCAGCCTTGCGTCGAAGCCCAGAACGGTGGGAATGACGGGGAGAGTGAAGTACGCCGTCATGGCCGTCTCCACGCGCGGGCCAATGACATTGGCGAGCCGCAGAATGGATACCTCGACGTCCGGGCGCCTGCGCGCGAAGCCGCGGACGTATCCCTCGACCTCGACGGAGTCCTTGGCCCATCCCGAGGTAGGCGGATGCTTGGGCGACATGCCCTCGGTGAAGAGCGCGGGATCGCGGGGACCTGCCCCGTAGACCGACGACGTGGACTTGACGACCAGGCGAGACACGGACTCGGACTTCTGGCACGCCGCGAGGAGCTGCATCGTGCCGATGACGTTGATGTCCTTCATGGCAGTGCGACCGCCGGCCTGCTGGGGGGTGGCGATCACGCCCATGTGGACGACCGTGTCGACACCGGCTGAGTTAAGGACCCGGCCGATCACGGGATTGCGGATATCAGCGCGCACGAACTCCGCCCCCAGGAGGGGGCGGCGCGGAGGGACCACATCAACGCCAACCACACGGTCAACAGCAGGGTCGCGGACGAGGGAACGGACCATCAGGCCACCAAGGTGGCGGGCAGCGCCCGTGACCAGCACGACGCGACCCATGGCCAAGCTACTTCTTGTTGCGGCGCTGGACGCGCGTGCGCTTAAGCAGCTTGCGGTGCTTCTTCTTGGCCATGCGCTTGCGGCGCTTCTTGACCACCGAGCCCATCGATTACCTCATTCAGTCCGCGAAGATCCCGGCGCAATCCCGGGAGACATGACCCTATCCGATCGAATCGAGCCCGCCGTACGCGGCGTCGCCCGGTGCCCCTGTCGGGCTGGCTCAGCCCGCCTCGATGTAGGAGGTGCGCAGGTAGTCGTGGACAGCCTGCTCCGGCACGCGGAAGGACCGACCGACTCGCACGGCGGGCAACTCACCAGCGTGCACAAGTCGGTAGACCGTCATCTTGGACACCCGCATGAGCGACGCAACTTCCGCCACGGTGAGGAAACGCACCTCCGCCAGGGGGCGCTCAGGTCCACCGCTCATGTCTGCTCCTTGCCTCCGGTCGGGATGACCGGCATCCCGTGACGGCGCGACGCTACTGCACTGTGTGCCGCGCGTCACGCGGAATCTCGATTTCGAGC
>CAJBMR010000180.1 GCA_903954205.1 uncultured bacterium
CCGCGGGCATCTGGGGCCCTGTCACCACATTCACCGCACAACTCGTCACGGAGGAGCAGCGGCCTACGGCCTTCGCCGTTGGCTTCATGCTACTCAACCTCGGTCTCGGCATGGGCGGGCTGATCGGTGCGGCCATCGTCGACATCGATCGCCCCGAGACCTTTGTCCTGCTCTACCTCGCCGATGCAGCGACCTACCTCTTCGCGTGGGTGACAGTCGCGAGCCTGCGCGGGCGGGGTGGGCGCCCGGCACACCGCACGGATCCGGGAGCGGACGACGCGACGGTGACAATGCACCGCCAGGGCTGGACCACGGTTCTACGCGATGCCCGCCTGCGCAGGCAGGTCGCGGTCTCGCTGCTGCTGCTCACCTGCGGATACGGCTCGCTTGAGGCGGGCCTAGCGATCTTCATCACGGATACCGCGCAATTGCCTGAGCGCATCATCGGCATCGTGTGGCTGGCCAACACCATCACCATCGTTATCGGCCAGTTGCTCGTCCTGCGCATGCTTCAGGGCCGCTCGAGGACGCGGGTGATCGGCGTCGTCGGCCTACTGTGGGGCGCCTCCTGGCTCATGCTTTCCGTCGTCCCCGGAGTCCCGGTCGCCCCGGCGATCGCCATCCTCATGGTCTCCACTGTTGTCTTCGCCCTCGGCGAGACACTGTGGAGCCCCACTGCACCGGCGCTCGTCAACGCAATCGCCCCCGACCACCTGCGCGGTCGCTACAACGCCGCGCAGTCGCTCACCTGGAGCCTCGGCGCGAGCCTGGCCCCGGTGCTCTCGGGCCTGCTGATCGGCGCCGGGCGCGGAGTCGTGTGGGCCGTGATCGTCGGACTGGGCTGCATCGGTGCGGCGGTGTTCGCCCAGACACTGCGCCCCATGCTCACGCCCGCCGAGGATGGTCGGGAGCCTGCTGCAGCTCCGTCCTAGGTCCGAGCGACGCCGTCAGCTCGCGCTGCTGCGGCGACGGCAAGCGGCACGGCCACCCCGACACGCGGATCGAAGACACTGGGCACGATGAGATCGGGTGCGAGCTCATCGCCCACGACGTCCGCGATCGCCTGGGCGGCCGCGAGCTTCATCCCCTTGGTGATGGTCGAGGCGCGCACGTCGAGGGCTCCGCGGAAGATTCCGGGGAATGCCAGCACGTTGTTGATCTGATTGGGGAAGTCGCTGCGCCCCGTGGCCACGACGGCCGCCGTGCGCAGGGCCACGTCCGGATGAATCTCCGGCTCAGGGTTGGCCAGGGCGAAGACGATCGACCCGGGTGCCATGGACGCGACGGCCGCATCAGACACCTTGCCGGCAGAGAGTCCGATGAAGACGTCAGCGCCTGCCATCGCCTCCTCGATCGAGCCTTCGATATCCAGCCGATTGGTGCGCGCGGCCAGTGCCGCCTTGACCGGCGTGAGGTCCTCGCGAGAGCTCGAGATGATGCCCACCGAGTCTCCGACAGCGATGTCGCCGATGCCGGCCTCGAGCAGGATGTCGGTCACCGCGACTCCTGCTGCTCCCGCGCCAGAGACGACGGCACGCAGCTCGGAGATCGGTCGACCGACGACGCGGGCGGCGTTGAGTAGCGCCGCGAGCACGACCACGGCGGTGCCGTGCTGGTCATCGTGGAAGACCGGGATGTCGAGGGCCGCATCCAGGCGCTCCTCGATCTCGAAGCAGCGCGGCGCGCTGATGTCCTCGAGGTTGACCCCGCCGTACGCCGGGGCGATGCGGATGACCGTCTCGATGATCTCGTCGACGTCCTTGGTGGCCAGGCAGATCGGCACGGCGTCCACGCCGCCGAACTCCTTGAAGAGCAGGGCCTTGCCTTCCATGACGGGAAGGGATGCCTCGGGACCGATATCTCCGAGCCCCAGCACTGCTGTGCCATCGGTGACGATCAGCACGGTGTTGGACTTCCAAGTGTACTCGCGGACGAGTTCAGGGTTCTCAGCGATCGCCGTCGACACACGTGCCACGCCCGGCGTGTAGGCGAGGGCGAGTCCTTCGCGATCCCGGATGCGCACGGTCGGGCGTACCTCGATCTTGCCGCCCTGATGGAGGGGGAAGGCAGGATCGATGGTGTTCGCCTCGTCGCTCATGGGGATGTAGTCAACCACCGCGGGGCGATGTGCGCCTCAGCGGCAGCGGTCGATACCTCACGACGAGCCGGCCGACGATCGCTTCCTGGTCCACGAGGCCGTAGTGGCGGCTGTCGCGGCTGCGCGCCGCGTTGTCTCCCTCGACCCACCAGCGCGACCCCTCTCGACGGGTGATGCGCTTGACGGTGAGCAGGTCCCCCTGCTCAGGTTGGCGGACCACCACCACATCACCCACGGCCACTCGGTGAGTACGCCGGGCCAGCCACCACTCCCCCGTGCGCAGTGTCGGCTCCATCGAGTCACCAGCGACGGCGACGGGGAACCACGGCAGGCGGGCCATGCCTGGATCATGCCCGAGCACCTGATGCCGCCCGGGGGCAGCCAGACTAGGGTGGAGCCCACAGCGCATAGCGCCCCGGACGGAGGAATGATGCTTACTCGGATCACCGCGTGGCTTGCCCCGCGCACGACGGTCCATGCCCACTGCGACCTGCCCTGCGGTGTCTACGACCCCGCGCAGGCCAAGCTCGAGGCCCAGTCGGTCAAGGCGTGCATGGAGAAGTACCACGCTTCTGACGACCCCGACTTCAAGGTGCGCGCCATCGCCATCAAGGAGGACCGGTCCAACCTGGTCAAGGAGCACCTGTGGGTGCTGTGGACCGACTACTTCAAGCCCCCGCACTTCGAGAAGTACCCCAACCTCAACCAGCTCTTCAACGAGGCGACCAAGCTCGCCGGTGCTGGTGGCACCAAGGGCACCGTCGACGTCGCGGTGGCCGACCAGCTGCTCGGCAAGATCGACGAGATCTCCGAGATCTTCTGGGAGACCAAGAAGGCCTAGGCTTTACGGAAGGCCCCTGATCCGCCGGTGCGGGTCAGGGGCCTTCCCTATGACGTGAACACCC
>CAJBMR010000181.1 GCA_903954205.1 uncultured bacterium
ATGCCCAGCAGGATCGCCGCCGCTAGCGCCAGGGCGCCCTGCGTGGCATAGGGCCGTTCGGTGCTGGTGTCGCTCACGGGCCCTCCCAAGCTGCAATGCGCGCACATTAGTCGCCTCAGCCATGGGCATCAAGGAGGCTGGCGGCTCACGCGGGCGGCGCCGAGGGCGGCTACCCGGGTCGCGCAAGTCCTTCGAGCACGTGGACTCCGGGATACTGCGCAAGGGCCGCTCCGGGAAGCACGATCTTGGATCGACGTACACCGCTTCCGATTACGATCGCTGGCTGCTCGATCACGCGACTGTCCACGAGGATGGGCCAGTCCGCAGGAAGGCCGATCGGCGTGATGCCGCCGTACTCCATCCCGGTGAGTGCAACCGCCTCATCCATCTGCGCGAAGGAGATCTTGCGTACGTCGAGCCAGCGCCGCGCGGCACCGTTGACATCCGCACGTGTCGTCGCAAGCACCAGGCACGCTGCCATGCGCACCTGACCTTCGCGTTTGCCTGCGAGCACGACGCAGTTGGCAGACGCCTCGAGCGGCACGTCGTAGGCCTCGCAGAAGGCAGCCGTGTCGGCCAGGTCCGCGCCGATGGGAGCAACGCCCACCGTGTCCGCTTCGCTCCACTCAGCGAGCGCGGCTGCGGTGGCAGGGGCCAGGAGGTCCGCGCCATCGCGCGCGGGAGTGACAGCGAGGGTGCCCAGGGGCATCATGTCCCGATGACACCACATCAGGGGGGTGGGTAGACATGCGGCCGTACGACGCATATACCCCTGGGGGTATGATGTCCAAACCTGAGAGAAGGAGTGCGACCCATGTGCAGCCCCGTCCCGTGCCCCGCGTGCAACAAGGTCACCTGGACCGGCTGCGGCGAGCATGCCGACCAGGTCATGGCCCAGATTCCCGAGCCGCAGCGCTGCACCTGCCGATAGTCGCGTCTCGCGCGCGGAGGTCTGATGCCTGCGCGATCGGCTGACGGCGCGCTGCGCGGAGAGCGCATGGCGACGATCCTCGTGCGCCTGCGCGAGCACGGTGAGGTGCACGCCACGGATCTTGCCGCCGAGTTCGGTGTCTCCCAGGCAACGTTACGTCGCGACCTTTCCATCCTCGAGGAGCAGGGATTGTGCACGCGCCGCTACGGCGGTGCGGTGCCCACCGAGTCCAGCACCGAGCTGCCGGTCGCCTATCGCGACCGCCGCTCACAGAAGGAGAAGGCGGCAGTCGCGCGCGCCGCTGCCGAGCTCCTCCATCCGGGTCCGCAGACCGTCGGATTCACCGGGGGGACGACGACCAGTGAAATCGCGCGCGTCCTCTCCACGCGCGTGGATCTCGTAGTCGTGACCAATGCGCTCAACATCGCCAGTGAGATGGCCGCCAAGCCGCGCATCCGCGTGGTGGTCTCGGGTGGAGTGGCGCGGTCGCAGAGCACCGAACTCGTCGGCCCGTGGGCTGAATCAGCCCTTGCGCAGGCCACCATCGGTACGGCGTACATCGGTGTGGACGGCATCGACACCACGGCGGGCCTCACCACCCACGACCCCGTGGAGGCGCGCACCAATGCCGTGCTTCTCGAGCGTGCCGAGCGGGTGATCGTCGTGGCGGACTCCAGCAAGGTGGGGCGCGTCCTTCCCGGTTCCATCGCGCCGCTCAGTGCAGTCCATATCCTGGTGACCGATGACGGCATCACCACCGAGTTCAAGGCCGCGCTCGAGGCGCTCGGTGTCGAGGTTGTGATCGCCTAGGCCCGGCGGGTCGGCCAAGTCGAGCCTGCCGGCGGCATGCGGCGCTGGCAGACTCCGCGCATGGATCTCACGCAACTCACCGCCACCGAGCTCATCCATCTCTACCGCACCGGTCAGGCCTCCCCCGTCGAGGCGATGCAGCAGGTCCTCGAGCGCGTCGAACGCGTCGATCCGATCATCAACGCCTTCATCCTCGTCGATGCCGATGCTGGCATGGACGCTGCGCGTGTGAGCGAGGCGCGCTGGATGGCACACCGCGCGACAGGCGCTCCCGTGGGAGCAGTCGAGGGTGTCCCCACTTCCATCAAGGACATCCTCTGGACCAAGGGGTGGCCGACCCTGCGCGGCAGTCGCGCGATCGATCCCGACCAGCCGTGGGAGGAGGACGCACCCTCGGTCGCGCGGCTCCGTGAAGCAGGCGCCGCTATGTTCGGCAAGACGACCACGCCGGAGTTTGGCTGCAAGGCAGAGACGAATTCACCGCTCACGGGCATCAGCCGCAATCCCTGGGACCTGTCGCGCACGCCCGGGGGATCCTCCGGAGGCACCGCCGCTGCAGTCGCTGCCGGGCTCGGTCCACTGAGCATGGGCACG
>CAJBMR010000182.1 GCA_903954205.1 uncultured bacterium
CTGACCACTCGCGGTAGAGATAGGACTACAGGCCGAGGGTGCGGGCTATGACGAGCAGCTGAACTTCGCTCGCGCCCTCGACCACCCGCAGCATCCGCAGGTGGCGCAGGACGCGCTCGACGGGTCCTTCGCGCATGAGACCCATACCCCCGAAGACCTGCAGGCATCGATCGGCGACGACGTACGCCTGCTCGGTCGCGTAGAACTTGGTGATGGACGCGTCACCCATGATGGCGAGCGCGTCACCTCCGGTGTCCACGCGCCAGGCGAGGTGGTAGACGAGCCAGCGAATGGCTTCGATATCCGCCTTGCTGCGGGCGAGCGGGAAGGAGACTCCCTGCTGCTTGCTGAGCGGCTTGCCGAAGGCCGTGCGGACCTTCGCGTGTTCGACGGCCGAGTCCAGGGCCCACTCGGCGAGTCCAAGCGACTGCGCGCCGATGTAGGCACGCCCGGAGTTGAGGAAGGCCATAGCCTCGAAGAACCCCATGCCCACCTCGCCGATGACGTGGTCCGCGGGCACGCGCGCCGCATCGAAGAAGAGTTCAGCGGGGTGGGAGTCGGAGAGATTCCACTGGAGTTTGCCGCGGCGGAATTGGTCGGAGGGTACGACGAACGCCGTGATGCCGCCGGCCGCGCGCTTCTCGGGATCGGTGACCGCGAAGACGATGGCGAAGTCAGCGTGCTCGCCGTTGGTGATGTAGTGCTTGTGCCCGGTGATGACCCAGTCGTCGCCGTCGCGCACCGCGGAGGTGCGAATCGCCTGGGCGTCGCTGCCCGCCTCCGGCTCGGTGAGGGCGAAGCACATCGTCTTCTCCCCGGAGGCCACCGGCAGGACGTATGTCTCCCACAGGTGCGGGGGCAGCTTGAGCAGCAGCGGCGAGGGACCCGCGGGATTGGGGGGTGCGATCGCCGCCATGGCCAGGCGCATGCCCGAGCGAGCGGCGTCCTCAACGAGCAGCGAGGTGCCCAGCACTGAAAGGCCCTGGCCGCCCGCCTCCTCGGGCATGTAGGCGGCGTAGAAGCCCTCCTGCGCGCTCCGCAGCCGGATGTCGCGGATGACGGGCACGAGCACCTCTCGATCCGGAGCCTCGCCCCAGAACTGCCGGCCGTGCTCTTCCTCGAGGGGCCGGATCTCGCGGTCGAGGAAGGAGGTGAAGGACTGGCGAAGCGCCGTGAGCTCGTCGAGGATGCGGAAGTCCATAGGGGGATCCTGCCCCACCTCGCGGGAGACTGCTCGCGATAGCGTCCGTGCATGTCCTCGCCACTGATTCCCGGGATCGATCCCGGCTCCGTGACCCCCATTCCCTTCCTCGGCGGCTGGACTACCGGCGCCGAATCCGCCGAGGTGCGCGCGCCCTACGACGATGCCCTGCTCGGCAGCGTGCCCGTCATGACACCCGCGGATGTGGACGCCGCCGTCGCCTACGCCAAGGCGGCCCTGCACGCCGAGCCGCTGCCCCAGTGGAAGCGCGCCGAGATCCTCGATCGCGCCGCCGAGCTGCTGCTCGAGCGTCGTGACCAG
>CAJBMR010000183.1 GCA_903954205.1 uncultured bacterium
CCGGTGCGCACCGTCTCAGGCTTGCTCGCCGACTGGATCGGGCGCCTCGGCGCGATATGGATCGAGGGTCAGATAGCCCAGATCTCCCGCCGGCCCGGCATGCGCACGCTGTGGATCACGCTGCGGGACACCGAAGCCGACCTCTCGCTCAGCGTGGTCGCGGAGACAAGTGTCGTCGACGTGGTGTCACCGCCCCTGGCCGAAGGCCAGCGCGTCATCGTCTACGGCCGGCCGGAGTTCTACGCCGGACGCGGATCACTCCAGATCCGCGCTCGCGAGATCCGGCCCGTCGGCCGAGGTGCACTGCTCGAGGAACTCGAGCGCTTGCGCGCGCTCTTCCAAGCGGAGGGACTCTTCGCACCCGAACGCAAGCGCCCCCTGCCCTTCCTGCCACGCCGCGTCGGCCTCATCTCGGGTCGCGCGAGCGCCGCACTGCGCGACGTCACCGTCAATGCGCGGCTGCGCTGGCCCGGTGTCGACTTCGTCATCCGAGAGGTGGCGGTGCAGGGATCCACGGCGGTGCCGGCCATCGTCGATGCGCTCGAGGACCTCAATGGGCACCCCGACGTGGAGGTCATCGTCATCGCGCGCGGTGGTGGCAGCGTCGAGGATCTCCTCCCCTTCAGCAATGAGCGGCTCATTCGCGCCGTGGTCGCCTCGCGCGTCCCCGTCGTGACGGCGATCGGGCACGAGCAGGACGTGCCCCTCGTGGACCTGGTCGCCGACCTTCGCGCGTCGACACCCACGGATGCCGCTAAGAGGATCGTGCCCGACGTCACGGAGGAGTGGGAGCGCATCACCCAGCAGCGGCAGCGCGCGCGTCGCGTCGTCGAGCGCCGACTCACCGCGGATGCAAGTGAAGTGACAAGGGCTGTGGCGACGACACGACGCAGCGTGCAGCGCCGCATCGACCACGGCGGTGTCGACCTAGAGCACCTGCACGCGCGACTGACCGCGCTCTCCCCCGCTTCGACACTCGAGCGCGGGTACGCCGTCCTGCAGACACGCGAGGGTGTGGTCGTCAGGGATCCCGCCGCGCTCACCTCGGGCGAGTCACTGGACACCCGAGTCGCGCACGGGGCCTTCACTGTGCGCGTCGAGGACATACCCTGATGGCCATGGCGGCAGCGAAGGGGAGCGGATCGGCGGCTGGCCGGACCACTCCCGACGGCGGATCGGGCGATGGTCCCGACGCGACCCACGAGCCCGCACTGGGGTACGAGGACGCGCGCGCCGCCCTCGCCGAGGTAGTGGCAGCACTGGAGTCCGGCGACGTCACTCTCGAGGAAGCCCTGGCCCTGTGGGAGCAGGGCGAGGAGTACGCGCGCATCTGCCAGGCATGGCTCGCGGGGGCGCAGGAGCGGCTCAGCCGGGAGGAACGCTCCCCGCAGGATTCGGCACCGCCGTCGGACTGAGCCGCTCGGCAAGCAACTGCAGCGTCGGCCAGGGAGCGGTGCCCGACACCACCGTCGTCACTCCATCGTCGATGCGGACAAGAGCACGCTGGTCCGCCGATTCATAACGGAGCCAGCCCTCCCACTCCCCTGCGGGCTCGGCCGCGCCGACCTGGTCGGCGACGTACGTCGCGTCATCCGTCGCCGACTGGCCGATCTGCGCGTAGGCGTCCTCCGGGGTGACGAAACCGACGTGCCACGCGGGATCGGGCTCCGACGATGCGGTGATGTCCCAGCGCGCACTCGTCGGACGCCACGCGGTATCGAGATCAGTCGGATAGAGCACGGGGTAGTCAGCCTGCGCACGCGCCAGGGACAGTGCCGGCAGCGGATCGATCACGCGGATCGGATCCGGAGTGGGCCGCCAGGTGATGATCCAGATAACGGCGATGGCGGCCAGCACCAAGGCCAGCGAGAGCACCATGTCCCGGACCGTCTGCCGCAGGCGGGCGTTGGGGCGGCCCGTGGGGCGCAACTCGCCCGGCTCACCCGGTGGGACGGCTGTGCTCGACATCCCACCATCGTCCCTGATCGCGTCGAGGCGCACACCTCGGCGGTCTCCCGTGAGAGAGTCAGCCATGCGTGTCACGGAGGCCCCCGACCGCAACCTCGCCCTCGAACTCGTCCGCGTGACCGAGGCCGCAGCCATGGCCGCTGCCCGATGGGTCGGCCGAGGCGACAAGAACGGTGCCGACGGAGCAGCGGTCAACGCCATGCGCCTACTCATCGGCAGCGTCTCCATGGAGGGTGTCGTCGTCATCGGCGAGGGCGAGAAGGACGACGCACCCATGCTCTTCAATGGCGAGCGCGTCGGGGACGGCACCGGCCCCCAGGTCGATGTCGCCGTAGATCCCATCGACGGCACAACGCTGTGCGCCAAGGGCATGTCCAATGCCATCTCAGTCCTGGCTGTTTCCGAGCGCGGATCGATGTATGACCCCAGCGCGGTCTTCTACATGCGCAAGCTTGTCACGGGGCCCGAGGCCGCGGATGTCGTCGACATCACCGCCCCCTGCAGCGACAACCTCCACCGAGTCGCCAAGGCCAAGGGCATGACCGTGGGCGACCTCACCGTCTGCATTCTCGACCGGCCGCGGCACGATGAACTCGTGCGCGAGGTCCGCGAGGCCGGTGCCCGCATCAAGTTCATCTCCGACGGCGACGTCGCGGGCGCCATCATGGCCATGCGCCGCGGCACGGGCGTGGACCTGCTCATGGGCATCGGCGGCACTCCCGAGGGCATCATCACCGCCTGCGCGGTGAAGTGCCTCGGGGGCGTGATCCAGGGCCAACTCTGGCCGCGTGACGACGACGAGCGCGCCAAGGCCATCGAAGCCGGGCACGATCTCAACCGGGTACTCACCACCGACGATCTCGTCACGGGCGACAATGTCTTCTTCTGCGCCACCGGCATCACCGACGGGGAGCTGCTACGCGGCGTGCACTACGCCTCCCACGGCGTGCAAACCCACTCGATCGTGATGCGCAGCAAGAGCGGCACGATCCGCGAGGTGGCCAGCGAGCACCGGCTCGACAAGCTCGGTCAGTACGCCGTCGTCGACTTCAGCCGCGCGGACTAACGAGCGGGTGTCGACTACGGCGCGAGCGCCGCGTCGACCTCGGCGCGCGTCGGCGGCTGTGCGCCCTCACGTGAGCAGGTGATCGCAGCTGCGACCGCCGCACGCTCCAGGATCTCGCGCACCTCGTCATCCGACAGGACCGCGATGTCACCCTCCGCGCCGAGCGCACCCGCGTCTCCCAGCCCGACGAGCAAGCCGGCAGTGATGGTGTCGCCCGCGCCGACGGTGTCGGCGACCTTGACCGGGCGCCC
>CAJBMR010000184.1 GCA_903954205.1 uncultured bacterium
TCATCGACCATCTCCAGCGGTACGCCGTTGGCCTGCCCCCGCGCATAGAGCTCGTCCAGCTGCGGCACTTGCTCGGGCGACGTGGTGACGACGACCTTGCCCACCTCGCGCACAGGCACGCCGCGCTCCTCGCAGAAGGCGCGCAGCATCTGGTTGCCGCGACGGGTGAGTTGGGCCTTGAGCGAGTCGGGTGCGTAGTAGAAGCCCGCGTGCAGAACGCCGGAATTGCGACCCGAGGCGTGCTCAGCGAGGCGCTCCTCCTTGTCGAGCACGAGCACCTGTGATCCGGGGTGCGCGGCGAGCCAGGCGTCGGCCAGTGCGAGGCCGACGATGCCCCCACCGATGACGGCGACGTCGTACCCGCGCATGCATCGACCCTAGGGGCGAGCCGCGCGTCAGGGCAGGGGCACCCGGAAGAACTCCGGCCGATAGAGCGTGGGGTCAGCCGAGACCGCATCGGTGTCATTCGAGTTGCGGCTCACGCTCAGCACGATGGTGCCCGGCTCCGGGAAGAGCGCGGGATGCGCGAGCGCGGCGTAGGCGAGGGTCCCGGCCTCGGGATAGATCGGCCGCGTGGCGACGACCTCGCCCGCGGTGAATGGCCCCGTCGGTGATGGCGCGGAGCGGATGACGACATCGCTGCCGAGATAGCCGTCACGCTTGCTCACGGCGTACCACGTGTCGCCCTCCGCGAAGACCGACAGCGTCTGCTCGACGCCGCCGATCGCGGGAATGATGGGTACGGCGCTGTCCTCGCCCGCACTCCACTCGTCGCCCGTCCAGTACTCCCACGACGCGACGTCAAAGATGCGCTCGGGTGTGGTGCGCGCGACATGAAGCGACCAGCCAAAGACGAAGTCGCGTTCGGGATTGGCCGTGCCATAGACGTAGACATAGCCGTCATCGGCGCCCCATGAGGCCGCGCCCCAGCCGATGCGCTGGCGCGAGGCGTCGTCGGTGCCGATGTCTCTCACGCGCGCGACGTGGGGTATCCCATCGAAGTCAACGTGCACCTCCGCGAGGCTGGGACCGAGGTTTGCGAACTGGCCGTCGCCGCGCTCGGCCACGCGCTGGAGGAACAAGGCCACCGTCGAATCCGGTCTGACCTCCACCAGCGATGTCGGCCAGTAGCCGACGCCATCGATGCGGTCGGGGACGAACGCCGATCCCCTCGGCCCGAGCACGAGGCAGGCGCGGTCGCCTGCAAGGGCGAGCAGGGCGTTGCGCACGCTGGTCTCCTGGCTGGCGGGCGTGTCGAGGAGGCTGTCGCCGAAGGCCATGAGGTGGTCGCCCTTCGTCAACGCCGTGTCGACCGCCATGTCACCTCCGGTGAGGCCGATGACCGAGGGTGCCCGTGCGAAGTCGGCGGCCAGCGACTCGAGGTCGGCGTAGGGATCGACAGGTCGACAGTCGATAACTGACTGGCGGCCGGGTGGAGGTGCGTCCGAGGCGGTGCTGGTGTCTATCGCGCACGCCGTCGTCGAGAGCAGCGCGGCAGAGCACATTGCCGCAAGCGCCTTCACTCCATGACACTAGGCAGATCCTGCGCGAGGGGTCACTCAGCGCAGTGGGCAGTGACCGGTCAGGCGGACTACTCGGTCGCGAGAGTGAGCGCGCGCAGCATGGCGGCGGCGCTCCCGAGATCCTCGACGTGGCGCGTGATGGAGCGCTCCTCGGCGTTGAACTTCGGGAAGAGCCCGCGCATGAGCTTCTCGCCCGCGGGAGTGAGCGCGACGTCGACCAGGCGGCCGTCGGTCTCGCTGCGCGAGCGCTCGACCAGTCCGCGGCCCTCGAGGGTGGTGAGGACTCCGGAGAGCGTTGCCTTGGAGAAGCCGCCCTCCGCTGCGATGGTGCGGGTCTCGACCCGCCCCCAGATCCAGACGACCCAGAGGACGACGAAGGCGGTCCAGGTGAGGTCGGCCGGGGCGAGCACGCTGCGCTCGAGGTGGTTGCGCACGGCATTGGCCGCCCGGAAGAGGTTGGAGCAGACCGCCATCGCCTCGTAGTCAAGGGTCAGCTCGCCGAGTCGATCGGCTACCTGCCGCTCGGTCTCAGCGAGCGTGTGAGGGCCGGCCATGGGGGAAGTGTCGCAGAGCCTTCCGTTCGGGCCCGAACATCTGGCACTATCGGAGATAGTTCGGGCCCGAACGATCGGGTGCCACGACCTCGGGAGGCTGCATGTCCGTGAAGTCCGATGTCACCCTCGCTGATCTTGATCTCTTCGAGGCCGGACCGCCGTGGGCGACCTTTGACGCCCTGCGCGCGGAGGACCCGGTGCACTGGGATGTCGAGCCCGACGGCAACAAGGGCTTCTGGTCCATCACGCGCTACCACGACATCGTGGACGTGCTGCGTGACACCGATACCTACTCGTCAGAAATGGGCGCGGTCAATCTCGAGGAGCTCGACGACGATCAGTTGCGCGTGCGCAAGTCCATGCTGGAGACAGATGGTGAGCGCCATCGCGCACTACGCAAGCTCATGCAGGGGGAGTTCACTCCGCGTGCGCTCGCGGGCTACGAGACCTTCCTCCGCGGGCTGACGGCCTCGACTCTTGACGCAGCGTTTGCGAAGAGTGAATTCGACTTTGTCGCTGATGTTGCGGCTGACTTCCCGATCCGGGTGCTTGCGCGGATGCTGGACGTGCCCGACGCCGATATTCCCCAGCTCATCGCTTGGGGCAACCGCATGGTGGGCAACACCGACCCGGAACATGCCGACGTGCTGGCCTCGGATCCGGAGAGCGAGAAGTACCGCATGCTGCCCTTCCGCTCGCCTGCGGCGCTCGAGGTCTGGGCATACGGCGACGAGCTCAAGCGGCAGCGCTTGGGCGGCGAGGGTCGCGACCTCGTGTCGACCCTGGTCAATGCCACGCCTCTGGACGGCAAGCCGCTCAGCGAGGACGACTTCCACGCCTACTTCCTCCTCCTGGTCGTCGCGGGCAACGAGACAACCCGTCACACGATCAGTCACACGATGAACAACCTCATCGAGCATCCCGATCAGATGCGTCGCCTGCAGGAGGATCCGTCGCTCATTCCCTGGGCGGTCGAGGAGTTCCTGCGCTACGCCAGTCCCGTCTACCACTTCCGTCGTACGGCGACCCGCGACGTCGAGATGCGCGGCACCACGATCAAGGAGGGCGACAAGGTCGTCACGTGGTTCGCCTCCGGCAATCGGGATGAGGCTGTCTTCCCTGATCCCTATGCCTTCGACGTCACGCGTAAGCCCAACGAGCACATGGCCTTCGGCCGCGGTGGCCCGCACATGTGCCTGGGCAACTCCCTGGCCCGCCTCGAGATCACGATCATGTTCGAGGACCTGCTCTCGCGCATCGACTTCATGGAGCACGCCGGCCCTGTCGAGCGGCTGCGGTCCAACTTCGTCAACGGGATCAAGCGCTTCCCGGTGAAGGTGTCGCTGAGGTAAGCGACGCCGAGTGTCGAGTAACGGGTGGGAAATCCTACGATTTCGACCCGTTACTCGACACTCGGAGTGACGGGGTGGGCTGCGCGGGCATCGCGTGCGGCCTGGACCTTGGCCACGAGCCGCTCCGGGCGGGAAACGTCCTCTGCCACAACGGTGACGATGAGCCAGTCATTGACCGCGAGCTTGCCGCGGCGTGAGGCGTCCTTGGCCTGAGTCTCACGCGTGTGGTGGTGCTACCCGTCGTACTCGA
>CAJBMR010000185.1 GCA_903954205.1 uncultured bacterium
CGGGCACCCTCGGCGTTGGTGATGACGACGGGGTCTCCGCCCTCAAGGACGGACACGACGGAGTTGGTCGTGCCCAGGTCGATGCCGACTGCTCGGGCCATCAGGTGTTCCTTCTTTCTGTGGTTTCTTCTGCTGGTTACTTCTTGGTCTATGCCGACGAATCCGGGGCCTCTGAGCCTTCATCGGCTGGGCCGAATCCGGATCCGTGCGGATCTCTAGTATGCCGACTCAGATACTATGAGTCAAATCGACTCATATGCTATCCACGAGGGGACCCAGGGGCAGGGACAGACGAACTTTGGGTAGGGCCCGCCCTGGCAGGGCACTTCCTGCCCGAAGTTCAGGCGGGGCAGCCCGGCCCCGGGCGCTTGGGCTAGACCGTGATGGCCGAGACGCCACCGGTCGTGGCGAAGGCGACCGACCGGGACGTGGTGAAGTCGGTCGCCGTGAGGTCGATGGCAAACCACTGCGTGTCGGACATCGTGTTGTAGAGGTATCGGCTGCCGGTGAGATTGCTGACCGTGGACCAGATGGTCAGCTCCGGGACCTCACCGCCCACCGGCGAAACCTCGACGACCGAGCCGGAGACGATGTCGAAGTTGTGCAGGACGCGGATGCTCTGCAGCTCCGCATCCTGCGCCGACGCGGGCTGGGGCGCGAACCGCACGTAGGTAAGGGCGCGGATGAAGCGACCGGGCGACGTCCCGTCGCCGGGGATCCCTCGGAAGCCCTGGCCCTGCGAGGACGCCGTGTACGACGCCCCGTTGATCTCGATCGCGGCGGGGTTGTCGGGGCTGAGGCTGAGGTAGTTCGTCACATTGGTGAGATGCCAGTCGAGGTAGGGCGAATTCGTCGCCACACGCACGGGGTTATCCATGATGCGCATGCCATCGGGGTGGAATTCCACGACAGCGCAGGAATCCTTGTCGTGCAGGATCAGATGCAACGGGAGGGGGATCGGGATCTCCTTCGGCTGCACGTTGACCACATTGCAGGTCGCCGCCGCGGCCTTGGCCTCGGCGACCGTCGCGCATGTGCCGAGCACGAAGGCGATCATGTCGAGAATGCCGATGTCGGAGCCGTCACCCTTGGGCGCGTAGTACGTCGCGTGACCGGGCATGTAGAGCAGGTGGGCGGAGAGACCTCCGTTGTTCATCCCGTCGGCGTACCACTGGGGGTTCTTGAACGCCGACATGCCGACGACGCCGTACGTTGCCTGCCAGGTCTTGCCGTTGGGCACGAGAGTGCACTGTCCCTTCAGGTCGCTCGCGGCGACCGCGATCTCCCAGGGGATCTCGTTGGGGAACTCCATCGTGCGCCCGATGCAGACGGTGCCGTCCTTGGCGGTGGGATAGGTGAAGTTGGTGCACATGGCGTGGGCTCCTCACTGATCGCGTGCCGCGAGGCTACGCCGTCGCTCCCTGCGGGGGCTACTCGCCAGTAGTAGCCTGCCGCCATGGAGACCCTCGACGTCGTCCGCATCGTGCTCGGGACGGCCATCATCGTGGTGGCGGCAGTGTTTGCCGCCCGGCGCATCCTCTTCCTGCAGGGCATGATCCGATCCGGCCAGCCAGCCGTGGGCCGGACCAGCCACGTGGGCAAGCGGGCTGAGCTTGAGGGCACCTAGGTCCTGGGGCAGAAGAAGCTCCTGCAGTGGGCGGTCCCCGGCATCGCCCACGTTTTCGCCTTCTGGGGCTTCCTGGTCCTCGGCATCACCGTGGTCGAGGCACTCGGCGAGGTCTACATCGAGAATTTCTGGTTCCCCATCATCGGCAAGTGGCCCATCGTGCTCTTCCTCGAGGATCTCTTCGTCATCCTCGTCTTCGTCGGCATCGTGATGTTCGCGATCATCCGGCTGCTCAACAACCCCGCCAAGGAGGGGCGCGCGTCACGCTTCTTCGGATCGCACACCGGAGCGGCCTGGATCGTGCTGCTCATGATCTTCAACGTCCTGTGGACGCTGGAGCTCTATCGCGGGGCCAAACTCGCGCTTTACGGCCAGCTTCCGGGCGCCTTCTTCTCCAACTGGATCGCCTCGCTTATGGAGCCGCTCGGCGTCTCCACCCTCGAAGTGCTCGAGTTCCTTGGCGTCCTCCTGCACATCGCGGTCATCCTGGGCTTCCTTCTCATCGTGCTCTACTCCAAGCATCTGCACATCGGGCTCGCGCCGATCAACGTTGCCTTCTCGCGGCTGCCCAACGGCCTCGGCCCGCTCCTGCCGATGTACTCCGGCGGCAAGCCCATCGACTTCGAGGATCCCGCCGACGATGCCACCTTCGGCGTCGGGCGTATCGAGGACTTCACCTGGAAGGACACCCTCGACTTCGCGACCTGCACCGAGTGCGGCCGCTGCCAGTCGCAGTGCCCCGCATGGGCCACGGGCAAGCCGCTCAGCCCCAAGCTCATGATCATGAATCTGCGCGAGGCGTCCTTCGCCAAGGCGCCCTACGTCCTGGCCGCGCAGAAGGCCAATGACGGTGCCAACCTTCCGATCGGCGAGGTCGACGAGGCCGTCCTTGCAGCCATGCCGGAGTCCGTCAAGGAGGCCGTGGAGCGCCCGCTCGTCGGGCCGCGCGATGGCATCGCGCACCAGGAGACCGACGGCTACGACGCCGCCGGGCACCGCGACCAGACCGGCCCGGTCATCGACGAGGACGCCCTGTGGTCGTGCACGACCTGCGGCGCCTGCGTCTACCAGTGCCCCGTCGATATCGAGCACATCGATCACTTCATCGACATGCGCCGATACCAGGTGATGATCGATACGTCGTTCCCTGCCGAACTCAACGGCATGTTCAAGAACGTCGAGACCAAGGGCAACCCATGGGGCATGAATGCCTCGGGTCGCAACGCGTGGATCGAGGAGGTCGACTTCGAGGTCCGTGTCTTCGGCATGGACGGCGAGGAGCAGATCCCCGACGACGTCGAATACCTCTTCTGGGTCGGCTGCGCCGGCGCCTTCGAGGACCGCGCCAAGGCCACGACCAAGGCGGTAGCGGAGTTGCTCACCATCGCCGGCGTCAACTTCATGGTGCTTGGCGAGGGCGAGACCTGCAACGGTGATCCCGCACGCCGCGCGGGCAATGAGTTCCTCTTCCAGATGCAGGCAATGCAAAACGTCGAGGTCCTCAACGAGATCAAGGCCAAGAAGATCGTCGTCACCTGCCCGCACTGCCTCAACACCATTGGGCGCGAATACCCGCAGGTCGGTGGCAACTATGAGGTCGTGCACCACTCGCAGCTGCTCGCCACCCTCGTGCAGGAGGGGCGCCTTACGCCCGTCACTCCTCCGGAGTCGGGCGTCAAGGAGAAGGTCACCTACCACGATCCCTGCTACCTCGGTCGCCACAACAACGTCTACATCCCGCCACGCGACCTCATCCAGCGCGTGCCCGGCGTCGAGCTGGTCGAGATGGAGCGCCACGGCCCGACGTCTTTCTGCTGCGGCGCAGGCGGCGCCCGCATGTGGATGGAGGAGAAGCTCGGCACGAAGGTCAACGTCAACCGGGCAGACGAGGCCATTGCGACAGGCGCTTCGAAGGTCGCGGTCGCGTGCCCCTTCTGCAGCGTCATGCTCAACGACGCGGTCACCGCGCGTCAGCAGGAGGGCCAGGCCGAGGGCTTCGGGGTCGTCGACCTCGCGACCCTCATGCTCGACAGCGTCAAGACCAAGGCGTAGCTAGCGCATCCGAGACGTCACAACACGAGGA
>CAJBMR010000186.1 GCA_903954205.1 uncultured bacterium
GACGACGGGCTTGCCCAGACCGGGGGCGCCGATCAGGGCAGCGATGACGACGAAGGACAACGCAGCCAGTGTCGTCTGGTTCACCGCAAGGATGATGGTGCTCTTGGCCATGGGCAGCTGCACCTTGGTGAGCACCTGCCAGCGCGTCGACCCTGCTGACTCCGCAGCCTCGATCGGCCCCTGCTTCAGGCTCTTAATCGCGTGAGCGGTGATGCGGATGCAGATGGGGATGGCGTAGATCATCGTCGCGATCGTGGCCGAGGCGATGCCGATAAGGAAGACCAGCGCAAGGGGTGCCAGGTAGACCAGCGTGGGCAGGACCTGCGCAAGGTCGAGCCATGGCCGAAGGACCTTCATGACCTTGTCGTTGAGGCCTGCCCACACACCGAGGGGCAGGGCGATAAGGAGCGAGAGGACGACCGCACCGATCGTCATGGCGAGGGTCTCCATGGTGAGGAGCCACATCCCGAGCATGCCGCACAGCAGCATGAGGAACATGCTCACGAAGGCCATACGCAGCGTCGATGTCGCGTAGACGATGAAGCCGATCACCGCCAGGGTGCCGAACCATCCCAGCAGCGGGATGAGATTGCCACTGGCCGGTACCGCGATGATCCCCATGAAGAACTCGATGAAGCCCGAGATGACAGCCCGGAGCGGATTGAAGACGTAGACGAAGAGGAAGCTCTCCGTGCGGTTGCCGCGGATGGACGCAGCGAGGTCGCGCATGATCGCCGTGAACGGTGAGTTGGTCGCCGTCGAAAGCTCCTGCGTTTGGATCCCCTTCAGCGCCGTCGCCGTCACGGCCCACACGACGAGGACGATGAGGGCCTGAACCCAGCGGAGTCGAAGGACGGCCTTGACGTCCATCCCTAGTCGCCCAACTCCGAGTCGCGATCACCGGCAATGAGGGTGAGGACGTCGTCGCTGCCGACGTAGCCCACAAGCGCACCACCGCTCATGACTCTCACGGGGGCGACGGACGCGATGATCGCGTGGGTCGCCTCCTTGATGATCGTGTCGCCGGCCACGGCCGGGCCGTCTCCTGACTCCCCGTCGCGCAGCGGACGCGCGATGGTCTCGAGAGTGAGGACGTGACTCTTGGGGATGTCCCGCAGGAAGTCCTCGACGTAGGCATCCGCAGGATGGAGGACGAGATCCATCGCCGTGCCCATCTGCACGATCGCGCCATCGCGCATGATGGCGATCCGATCGCCGAGCTTCATCGCCTCGGCAAGGTCGTGGGTGATGAAGACCACGGTCTTGCCGAGCTCGCGATGCAGTCGGATGACCTCATCTTGCATGTCGCGGCGGATCAGAGGGTCGAGCGCGCTGAAGGGCTCGTCGAGGAACATCACGTCTGGATCTACGACGAGGGCGCGGGCCAGGCCCACGCGCTGCTGCATGCCACCCGAGAGTTGCTCGGGGTAGGAATTGGCGTAGCCCGCCAGTCCCACGAGTTGGATGACCTCCTCCGCGCGGGCATAGCGATCTTCCTTCTTCACGCCTTGGATCTCGAGGGGGTAGGCGATGTTGTCGATCACCTTGCGGTGGGGAAGCAGGCCGAAGTGCTGGAAGACCATGGAGAATTCCGTGCGCCGCAGGTGGCGCAACTGCTTCTCATTGGCCTTGAGGATGTCCTCGCCCTCGATGATGACTTCACCCGCCGTTGAGTCCACGAGACGGGTGAGGCAGCGCACGAGGGTCGACTTGCCCGATCCGGAGAGTCCCATGACGACGAAGACCTCGCCCTCGGCTACGTCAAACGTGACATCGCGCACGGCCGCAGTGCAGCCCGTGTCGGCGAGGAGTTGGTCGCGGGGCAGGTCGGCGTACGGCGTGCCAACGATCTTGTCCGCCTGCGGGCCGAATACCTTCCACAGATTGCGCACCGAGATTGCCGGTGCCCCGGGGGATGCGGTCGGGCTCGTCATCTCATGCCTCCTCGGCGAACCAGCCGCTCGGGGCTGGCGAGAGATTGCGGTAGACGTGCTTGGCCTCGAGGTACTCGTGCAGGCCTGACGGTCCGAGTTCGCGCCCGACGCCCGACTGCTTGAAGCCTCCCCACTCCGCCTGCGGGAGGTAGGGGTGGAAGTCGTTGATCCAGATGGTGCCGTGACGCAGCGCGGAGGCCACGCGTTCCGCCTTGCCGGCATCGGATGTCCACACCGCCCCGGCGAGGCCATAGACCGTGTCGTTGCCCAGGGCGATCGCCTCCTCTTCCGTGCGGAAGGTCTCCACCGTGAGCACCGGCCCGAATGACTCGTCCTGGACACAGGTCATGTCGGTCCGGCAGTCATCGAGCACAGTGGGAAGGTAGTAGCAGCCGCCCGCGAGCGCGGGGAATTCGACGGGATCAGGGGCGCTCCCGCCACACCGAAGCACCGCACCCTCGGCGAGGGCACCCGCGACGTACCTCTCGATCTTCTCCCGATGCTGGGGGGAGATGAGCGGGCCGGTCTCGGCATTGGGGTCGAAGGGACCGCCGAGGCGGATTCGCTGGGCGCGGCGCACGATCTCGTCGACGACGCGGTCGTGGATGGACTCCTCCACGAGCAGGCGCGCGCCCGCCGAGCAGACCTGGCCGCTGTGGAGGAAGACGGCCGTGAGTGCGTTGTCGATGGCCGCGGCGAGGTCAGCGTCGGCGAATACGATGTTGGGGTTCTTGCCACCAAGCTCGAGCGCGACCTTCTTCACCGTCGCAGCGGCGTCGGCCATGATCCGCCGACCCGTGACGACACCGCCGGTGAAGGACACCATGTCGACAGCCGGATGGGTGGCGAGCGGTGCCCCTGCAGCGGCACCCGCGCCGAGGATGAGATTGCCCACGCCCGCGGGGAGACCGGCCTCCTCGAGGAGACGCATGAGATGAATGGTCGTGCTCGGCGTCAACTCACTCGGCTTCAGCACGAAGGAGCATCCGGCCGCGAGTGCGGGAGCGACCTTCCAGGCTGCCTGGAGGAGCGGGTAGTTCCATGGGGTGATGAGTCCACACACGCCGACGGGCGAATAGTCGATGCGCGAGCGCACATCCGCGTTGCCCGCATCGACCACACGACCGCCGAGTGCGTCGCCCTGAGCGAGGCCAGCGAAGTAGCGGAATGACTTCGCCACGTCAGCGACGTCGTACTCGGCCTCGACCAGGCGCTTGCCGGTGTCGAGGGACTCCAAACGGGCGATCTCGTCGACATCACGCTCGAGGAGATCGGCGACACGGGCGAGCAGCCTGCCCCGCTCGGCCACAGGGACGCTCGACCAGCGACCATCGTCGAATGCCGCACGTGCGGCGAGGATGGCGCGCTCGGTGTCGACGGCCGTCGCCTCATCGACGACGCGGACGACCTCCCCGTCAGCCGGGCATCGGATCTCGCGCGTGCCGCCCTCGGAGGCCGAGACCCAGGCACCGTCGATGTAGAGATCAGGCATCGGCCTTCGCTTCCTCGCCGTGGCGGTAGAACGGCACGTGCTCGGGGGCCAGCGGGGTCACGCCCTTGATGATGTCGGCGGCCTTCTCCGCGAGCATCATCGTCGGCGCATAGATATTGCCGTTGGTGACATAGGGCATGACGGAGGCATCCACGACGCGCAGGCCCTCGGTGCCGTGGACACGCATGGTGAGCGGATCCACCACCGACATCTCGTCGATACCCATGCGGGCCGTGCAGGAGGGGTGGTACGCCGTCTCGCCGTCCTTGCGCACCCAGTCGAGGATCTGCTCATCAGTCTCGACCTCGGGTCCGGGTGAGATCTCGCCCGCGCTGTAGGGGGCAAAGGCGGGCTGGTCGAGGATGTCGCGGGTCTTGCGGATCGCCTCCACCCACTCGCGCTTGTCCTGGTCGGTGGAGAGGTAGTTGAAGACGAAGGAGGGCGGCGCCATTGGATCGGCGCTGGTGATCCAGAGCTTGCCGCGTGCATCGGAGTACATCGGGCCGATGTGCACCTGGTAGCCGTGGCCCTCGGCGATCGAGGTGCCGTCGTAGCGCACCGCAATCGGCAGGAAGTGGTACATCAGGTTGGGATAGGCGACATCGTCGTTGCTGCGGATGAAGCCGCCGGCCTCGAAGTGATTGGAGGCACCGGGGCCCGATCGGAGAAAGAGCCACTGCGCACCGATGAAGGGACGCCGCCAGAACTGCAGGTTGGGATTAAGTGATACCGGCTGCGTGCACGCATGCTGCACATAGACCTCGAGGTGGTCCTGGAGGTTCTCCCCCACGCCCGGGAGGTTGTGCACCGGGTGCACGCCGACGGAGCTCAGATGATCGGCATTGCCGATGCCCGAGAGCTGGAGCAACTGGGGCGAGTTGAAGGCGCCCCCCGCGAGAATCACCTCGGTTCCGCGCACGCGGACCGGGCGCTTGCCACCTAGGGATACCTCGACGCCGGTCGCGCGCGGCGTGCCGCTGGAAGAGTCCGTGACGATGCGTGTGACATGCGCCCGCGTCTTGACAGTGAGGTTGGGGCGTGACATCGCGGGGCGCAGGTAGGCCTTGCTGGCGGAGTAGCGACGGCCGTTGTGGACGTTGCGGTCGAACGCCGCGAAGCCCTCCTGCTTATAGCCGTTGACGTCGGCGGTCAGCTCGTGACCGGCTTCCTGGACGGCGGCGAAGAATGCTGCGAAGAGGGGGTTCTTGGCCTCGCCGCGCTCGAGGATGAGTGGACCGTCCTTGCCCCGCCACTCATCGGCGCCCGCGGGGCAGTCCTCCATCTTCTTGAAGTAGGGCAGGCAGTGGGCGTAGTCCCAGGTCTCCATGCCGGGATCGCTGGCCCACCGCTCGTAGTCCAAGGGGTTGCCGCGCTGGAAGATCATGCCGTTGATGCTGCTGGACCCACCGAGGATCTTGCCGCGGCCGTGATTGACCCGCCGGCCGTTCATGTGCGGCTCGGGCTGCGAGGAGTACATCCAGTCGTAGAGCGGGTTGCCGATGGGGAAGGTCAGGGCAGCGGGCATGTGGACGTAGACGTCGAAGGGATAGTCGGGACGGCCGGCCTCGAGCAGGAGGACCGTGGTCGACGCATCCTCGCTCAATCGCGCCGCGAGCGCCGAGCCTGCCGAACCCCCGCCGACGATGATGTAGTCGTATCCCTTGGGCATGCCGACACCCTAGGCGATCGGCTTTGACTCAGTCGCCGAGTTCGGCGCGACGACGTACGACGTACTCCTCGAGCTCCGCGCGGATCGACTCGTCCAGCGGCGGCTGCTCGTAATCCTCGAGCTTCTTCTCGTAGATCTCGCGCGCGCGCTCGACGGTGTCCCTGCCACCGAGTCGCATCCAGCGCTCGTAGTTGTCCGAGTTCCACAGGAAGGGTCGGTAGAAGCACGTGCGGAAGCGCTCCATCGTGTGCTCGGCGCCGAGGAAGTGACCACCCGCGCCGACCTCCTCGTGAGCACCGAAGGCAAGCTCCTCCTCGCTGAAGTCCACCGGAGTGAACTCGCGCTGCAGGGACTCGAGGATCTGCACGTCGATGACGTACTTCTCGTAGCTGGCCACGAGGCCGCCCTCGAGCCAGCCGGCGGTGTGCATGACGAAGTTGGTGCCGGCGAGGAAGGTCGGGAGCATCGTCATGAGCGACTCGAAGATCGCCTGCCCGTCAGGCGTCTGGGAGGAGTTGAGGCCACCGCCCGTGCGGAAGGGCAACCCGAAGTGGCGGGCGATCTGACCCGTGCAGAGAAGACCGATCGCAGACTCCGGGGTGCCGAACTGGGGCGAGCCCGACTGCATGTCGATGTTGGAGAGGAAGCTGCCGAAGACCACGGGTGCACCCGGGCGGATGAGCTGCGTGAGCGCGATGCCGGTGAGCGTCTCCGCCATCTGCTGGGCCAGCGTCGAAGGGATGGAGACGGGCGACATCGCTCCCATGAGGAGGAACGGCGTGAGGATGACCGGCTGCATCGCCTTGGCGTACTCGAATTGCGCCTCGAGCATGCGGTCGTCCCAGCGCAGCGGCGAGTTGCAGTTGACGAGCGAGATGCACGCCGGAGTCTTCTCGATGGACTCGCGGCTGCCGAAGAGAATCTCGCTCATGCGGATGGTGTCGAGCGCACGAGTGCCGCTGACGACATTGCCCATGTAGATCTTGTCCGTCAGGGTCATGGCGGCGTAGAGCATGTCGAGGTGGCGCGAATCCAGTGGAGCATCACTGGGCTCGCAGACGACACCGCCCACGCTGTCCATGGCGGAGAAGGACTGGGCGAGCTTGGCGAAGTTGCGGTAGTCATCCATCATCGCGTCACGACGCACGTCGCCCTGGCGCACGAAAGGCGGGCCGTAGACACTCGAGAAGACCATCGAATTGCCGCCGATGTGCACGGTGTTGGCGGGATTGCGGGCCTGAATGTCGAACTCACGCGGGGCCTTGGCGACCTGCTCGAGCACGAAGTCGGGATCGAAGAAGACCTTGTCGCCATCCGTGCGCATGCCGGCGGCCTTGAAGAGCTCGACGGCCTCGGGCATCATGAACTCGATGCCGAGTTCCGAGACGATGCGGCGCCAGCCCTTGTCTAGGACCGCCATGGACTCCTCAGAGAGGATCTCGTAGCGCGGCAGGGTGTTCTCGAACATCGACTCTCCCGATTCGCCGTGGCCGGAGAGGCCTTGACCGGTTGGTGACGGGATCCTACACTCTACTTTTGGAAGTGCGGTTCCATATCGTGGAACTTTCATCGGCCCGCACGGGCCGTAGGGAGGGATCGGCAATGGCCGGACCGGTCGGCACGCAGGCGGTGGATCGCGCCGCCGCAGTGCTCACGGCCGTCCTCGGCTCGACCGACCCCGTGACCTTCGCCGGCCTCGTCGCGCGCACGGGACTCCCCAAGAGCACGCTCTCTCGCCTGACCACCAGCCTCGAGCGCAACGGCCTTCTCCAGCGCACCACTGCCGGCGCGTGGCAGCCCGGCGCAGCGATCACCGACTACGCGCTCTCCGTGCGCCCCGAGGATGACCTCGTCCGGATCGCGCAGCCCTATCTCGACGCACTGGGCGAGGACACGGGCGAGACCGTCAACCTGGCAATCCCCCTCGCAGGGGAGGTCCGCCAAATTGCGCAGGTCGACTCCACCTACCTCCTCGGCGCAGTCAACTGGCTCGATAGGCCCGTGCCCTTCCACTGCAGTGCGCTCGGCCGGGTCTTCCTCGCTCACGGCACACCACTGCCCTCCGGCCGCCTTCCGCGCATCACCGAACGCACAATCACCTCGCGCGCGGAGCTCGCCGAAGCCCTGGAGCGTGTGCGGCGCGACGGCGTAGCGATCGTGGATTCCGAGCTCGAGCCCGGGCTCGTCGCGGTCGCCGCCCCCATCCGATCGACCGACAACACCGTGGTCGCCGCCGTCTCCGTTTCAGGCCCGAGCGTGCGCCTGACCGCAAGCGAGATTCCGGCTGTCGCCCAGGCCGTGCGTGCCACGGCGGAAGCGATCGCCGTGGCTCTCCGTCCCCTTCGATCCAAGATCCCCACACCCACCGCACGAAAGGCAGGAGCGGCATGACTCCGGACGAGATCCTCAAGGGCCTCTACGACGAGACAATGGTGGGCAACAAGCCCGCGGTGCTGGAGCTCACCCAGACCGGCATCGACAGCGGCCTGCCACCCGAGCGCATGCTCTTCGAGGCGCTGATCCCCTCGCTCGAGGAGGTGGGCGCTCGTTTCGAACGCGGCGACTGGTTCGTTCCCGAGATGCTCATCGCCGGCAAAGCCATGGCGGGTGCCCTCGATCTGCTGCGCCCGCTGCTGGCGCTGACCGGCGTCGAGAGCGTGGGCACCTTCCTCATGGGCACGGTCAAGGGCGACGTCCACGACATCGGCAAGAACCTCGTCAACATCATGCTCGAGGGCGCAGGTTTCACCGTGATCGACCTCGGCGTGCAGGTGCCGCCAGAGAAGTTCGTCGCCGCGATCGAGGAGCACCAGCCCGACATCGTGGGCATGTCCGCCTTCCTCACCACGACCATGCCGATGTTCAAGGCCAACATCAACGCGATCGAGAAGGCCGGACTGCGCGACAAGGTCGTCATCATGGTCGGCGGCGCGCCCGTCACCCAGGAGTACGCCGATGTCTGCGGGGCCGACGGCTATGCCGCAGACGCGGCCACCGCGGTGCGCCGCGCCAAGGAGTTCGTCACCGCGAGGCGAGCGGCCCGCTAGTGCCCAAGCTCCTTCCCCTTCTCGAGCACGCGGTCAAGAAGCCCGTGTGGGACTGCCGCATGTGCGGCCAGTGCGTCCTGCACTCGACCGGCATGACGTGCCCGATGACCTGCCCCAAGACGCTGCGCAACGGACCCTGCGGAGGGGTGCGCGAGGACGGCCACTGCGAGGTCAAGCCGGAGATGCGCTGCATCTGGGTCAAGGCTGAGGAAAGGTCCCACTCCCCACTGAACCCCCACCACTGGGAGGAGGAGTTCAACGAGTTGCGCCCACCGGTCGACAACCGCCTCCAGGGCACCTCGTCGTGGATCAACCTCATCAATGGGCGGGATCGGCGTACGCCGGCCGGCTGGGATGGTGCCGCACGCGAGCGTCACTCCGCCGTGCCCGGCGCCAGCATGGTCGAGGTCGACGAGCCGACGACGCTCCCGGAGGGATTCCACTCGTGAGCCGCCTCGCGACCCTCATCGATGAGGGCAATCGCCCCGTCGTGACCGCGGAGTTCCCCAGCATCGACGGCGGTGGCCTCGCGGCGGTCGAGAAGGCGGCGGATGAGCTGCGGCCCTTCGTCGACGCGGTCAACGCGACCGACAACCCCGCCGCCCACGCCCACGCCTCGAATACATCCATTGCCATTGCCATGTCGCAGTTCGGGCTCGAGCCGATCATGCAGGTGGTGTGCCGCGACAAGAACCGCATCGCCATGCAGGCCGACATCATCGGCGCGAGCCTCTTCGGCATCCAGAACATCGCCTGCCTCACGGGCGATGACGTCACGGCGGGCGACGAGCCCGAGGCACGCCGCGTCTTCGATCTCGACAGCACCCAACTCGTCAAGGTCGCGAGCGGGCTGGCTGAGGGCCACTACCTCTCCGGTCGCGCGATCAAGCAGCCGCCCGCGCTCTTCGTCGGCGCTGTGGAGAACCCCTTCGCTCCCCCTCTGGACTACCGCGTCATGCGTGCGCTCAAGAAGGCTGAGGCGGGGGCGCGCTTCCTGCAGTTGCAGATCGGCTACTACCCCGAGCGTCTCGAGAACTTCGTGGCGGGCTGCGTCGAGCACGGGGTCACGCGCACGACGGCGCTCATCCCCACGGTCGTGCTCACCAAGTCGGCCAAGGCACTGTCCTTCATGGACGAGTCCGTGCCCGGCATCTCCATCCCCGCGGAGATGATCGCCCGCGTCGCCGGAGCCGGCGACAAGGACGCCATCGCAGAGGAGTCCTACCAGCTCACGCTCGAGTTGAGCCGCCACGCGCTCTCCCTCCCGGGTGTCTCCGGGATCCACCTCACCGACTTCCGGCACGACGGCTCACTCGAGCGCCTTGTGCGGGATCTGCGCATCGGCCCGGCATTCGCGCCCGACCCGGTGGCATCCGCCTCCGGCACCACCTCGGTATAGGAGTCCCATGCACACCGTCCTCAGTTCGGCGCGCGCGTCCGTGACTATCGGGCCCGATCAGCCCTTCTGCATCATCGGCGAGCGCATCAACCCGACCGGGCGCAAGAAGTTCCAGGAGCAGTTGCGCGTCGAAGACCTCTCCGCCGTAGAGATCGACGTCGCTCAGCAGATCGCTGGCGGCGCGATGATGCTCGACGTGAACATGGGCGCACCCCTGATCGATGAGGTCAAGCTCCTCGGCGATGCC
>CAJBMR010000187.1 GCA_903954205.1 uncultured bacterium
CCGTGGCTTGCGGCGATGTGGGCGAGTGGACCGTCGTTGGCGACGAGCGCTCGATTGCCGAGGGGGAACCACGGGATGAAGCCGATGCCTTCCCGTGTGCAGTGGTCGAGCAGCGCTTCGCTCTGCCGCAGACCGGCGTGGAAGAGGTTCTGCACGCTCACGATTTCCATGACCGTGCGCGCCCGCTCGAGCTCCTCGATCGAGACCTCCGAGAGTCCGACGTGACGGATGAGGCCTTCGTCCTGCATCTCCTTGATGACGCCGAACTGCTCGTCTTCGGGGACCAGGGGATCGATGCGGTGCAACTGCCACAGGTCGATGCGCTCGACGCCAAGTCGGCGTATCGACATCTGCACGCACTGGCGCAGGTACTCCGGCCTCCCGACAGACCCCCACGCATCCGGTCCTTGACGAGTGAGCCCACCCTTCGTCGCGATGATCACACCGCCGTAGGGATCGCCCGCGTTGCCCGTGTGCAGTGCCTCACGCAGGAGGTCCTCGCTGACGAAGGGGCCGTAGGAGTCGGCGGTGTCGATGAAGTCGACGCCGAGATCGACTGCCTCACGGATCACCCGGATGGCGACGTCGTGATCCGGGGGATCGCCCCAGATGCCGGGTCCGGTGATGCGCATGGCGCCGAAGCCGAGTCGGTAGACGGTCAGGGGGTCCGTCGTGCCCATGGTGAACTGGCCGGAGGAGTGCACGGGCTTGGTCATGAGGCCATCCCATCATGGAGGCGCGGCGCGTAGGGTGACACGGTGTCCTCGCCACCGATCGCCCGCAAGGGGATTCGTCGCGGCGGCGAGCAGTATGAAGCAATCCACGAGGCGCTCGCTGCGTCCGCGCTCCAGGCACTCGCGACCGATGGCTACGACGGTGTGACGCATGCGGCCGTGGCCGAATCGGCGGGTGTCTCGGAGCGCACTGCCTTCCGCCACTACCCGACCAAGGTGGAGCTCGCCGTCGCCGGCATCAAGCAACTGCCTACCTACGACGGCTGGCTGGAGGGCCCAGGCTCATGCGCCGAACGCTTCCGGCGCGGACTGGCTATCGGCGCTCAGCATCCGGAGTTGATCGTCCCGGTCATCGCCGCTTGCATCGCGCAGCGCAATCTCGAACCGGAGTTGCTTCATGCCGTGCGCGAGCATGTGCTTGTGCCGCGTAGGGAGTCCATGCGTACATTCGTCGAGGAGGGACGCCGCACGGGCGAATTGCGCGAGACTCTGACCGCTGAGGCCATGGCCGCCCTTGACCTCGGTCTCTTCTTTCAGAGTGCTGCGGGCATGTTCCCGCTGGGCCGCGGACGCGCACGCGTCGACCGACTCTTTGGCGAGGCGTGGCCTTTGGTGGCGGCCCCAGGCCACGAAGACGACTGAGCCACCACCCGCCTTATTCTGACAGTGATCAATGTCACTTACTTTAAAAGTGACACCAATCGGTGCCACATCTACCCTGGTGCCATGTCTTCCATCCGGTTCGCCTCCCTGCCCATGGCCGCCACCCTCGTCCTCTCGGTGAGCCTTGCCTCGCCCGCCTTTGCCGAGGGGTCCAAGGCGGGACCCGAGGTGGCTCCCGCACCAGCGCCCGTGGCGAAGGTCGTGCCCCCGGCGATGGTGGTTCCGGAGTTCGTTGACGACTGGGATGTCGCCGACGCGTCCGTCGATGCGGAGCCCCAAGACATCCTGGTCGACCTTGAGGCCGGCGAAGCCGCGAATCTCGTGACGGTGCGCGTCGAGAACGGTCGACCGGTCATCGATCGCATCACGAAGGGCACGAAGCGTGCAGCATCGCGAGAGATCCGGCGCCAGCAGGCCGATGGCGATCTGATTGCCATCGAATTGGAGTCTGAGGTCCGAGTGATGGAGGAGCCTGTCTCCCCGCTACTCACTAATGATCCGCAGCGATCTGAGCTCTGGGGGCTCGATCGCCTCGAAGTCGAGTCGGCGTGGCCTCTGGCAGATGGCACCGGAGTCATCGTCGCTGTCATCGACACGGGCGTTGCGCGACACGTGGACTTGGCCGGGTCCTTTGTGCCTGGCGTTGACCTCAGTGGCGCACGCGGGGATGGTCGCAACGACGGCCACTTCCACGGGACCCACGTTGCAGGCACGATTGCGGCGACCGCCAACAACGGAGTCGGCGTGGCCGGCGTCGCCCCCGGCGTGTCGATCATGCCCGTCAAGGTGATGAACGACCAGGGATCGGGGAGTACCGCAGACGTGGCGCAGGGGATCATCTGGGCGACAGACCGAGGCGCCGACATCGTCAACCTGAGCCTCGGTGGTCCATCGCCGTCGGCCGCGATGGAGACTGCCGTGCGCTACGCCGTCGATCGTGGAGTGACGGTCATCGCCTCAGCGGGCAATAGCGGCACGAGCGGCTCTCCCTTGAGCTATCCCGCGAGTTATCCCGGGGTCCTGGCGGTTGGAGCCACAACTAGTAGGGACACGCGCGCGACCTTCTCGACCTTCAACTCATCCGTAGACGTCGCCGCCCCCGGTGCCGCGATCCTTTCGACCATGCCGGGCAACGGCTACGCGCCCAAGAACGGCACGTCCATGGCCGCACCTCATGCCGCGGGCGTGGCCGCGCTGGCTTTGCAGCGCGCTCGCGCGGTGGGCATGCCTGTGGATGTCAGCGGACTGCTCATGGCCACTGCCGAGGACCTTGGTCCCACGGGGCGCGATGACGAGTTCGGCGCTGGGCTCGTCGACCCGATGGCCGCCATCATCGCCCTCGGGGGTGAGTTGCCGACTCCGGAGCCGCCCGTCAACCTGCGCGCGTCCAGTCAGTGGTGGAGCCGCGGCTTGGTGGAGTGGGATGCTCTACCCGCCGACAGCGGTGCCGTCAACGTGCGCGTCGTCTTCGAAGACGGTGTTTCAGGCTGCACCGTGCCGGCGACCGCGACCTCATGCCTGGTCACGAACCTCAAGGGCGCGACGACCTACTCCATGCACGCCATTGCCCAGGGTGCCCTGCGCTCGTCTGCGCCCAGTGTGGCCACGACGATGACGACGCCATCGCGTCCAGATTTCGCGGGGGACACTCGTGAGTCCGCTGCACCACTGCCGCTGGTCGGCGGTGCCGATGAGCTGCTCGACATCGACAGTGATGTTGACTGGTGGACCTTCACGCTGCCATCGCGGGTCAACAAGCCCAACCTGACGCTGTCGAACCTCCCGTCTGACTACTCCGTCACGCTCTACGTCATCAGCTCCGGGAGCCTGTCGCGCCTGTGGGCGGGCACACGCACGGGCAACGCGACTGAAACGGCCGCTGGCGCATTCCACTATTGGGATCCGGGCACCTACTACGTCGCGGTCGAGGTGGACACCCGAATGGGCGGCCGGTCGAGCGAAACGCAGCCCTACCGGCTTGAGCTCGACCTGAGCGGCGCGACTCCTACACCCACACCCGCACCGACACCGACACCGACACCGACACCGACACCCACTCCGACGCCGACACCCACTCCGACGCCCACTCCCACGCCTGCGCCGGGGACACCCGGCGATTCCCGCTCGGGCGCCGCCCAGCTCCCAGAGGCACTCACGGTCCGCTCGGTGATGCGCAACGCCACCGACCAGCAGTGGTGGACGATGACGGCGCCGACCGCGGGGACCTATGTCGTGACACTCAGCGAGTTGCCGCGGGCATACTCTCTGACTGCATATACGCCGTCAAGCAGTTCGAGTAGCGCCGGCAACTCTCTGAGGGATCGCGTCATCACCCGCACCCTCCAGGCTGGTCAGCGCCTGGATATTCAGGTGGCCGTGAGCTCCGGGGCCTTCTCTGCAACCGACGCGTACCGACTGTCTGTCCAGACGCCGACGCCGACGCCGACGCCGACGCCTACGCCGACGCCGACGCCTACGCCGACGCCCACGCCCACGCCCACACCGACGCCCACACCGACGCCCACGCCCACACCGACGCCCACGCCCACGCCCACACCTACACCCACACCGGACCCGACGTGGCAGACGCCCGGATCCACCCGCGAGGCCGCAGCCGTCATGCCCGCAGACCTGGTCGCCAGGACTGCATTGGCGGGCGCTGCCGACACGCACTGGTGGACCTTCACCGCCCCCACTGCG
>CAJBMR010000188.1 GCA_903954205.1 uncultured bacterium
AGCCGGCCCGCTTGGCGGTGGAGGACGCCGTCGGACCGGCCAAGCCGGCCCGCTTGGCGGTGGAGGACGCCGTCGGACCGGCCAAGCCGGCCCGCTTGGCGTCCTGGTTCACCCAGCGTCCGCGAGCAGATCCGGCAGTCGGTCGAGTAGCCGGCGCTCGTCGGCGTAGGCCAGTCGCTCGCGGATGCCGGTCAGCGGGAACCATGCGACCTCGACGACCTCGGCGTCCTCGTCGGAGAGTTCACCCCCCGAGGCTTCCATGAGGTAGTGGTGCACGGTCTTATGGATACGCCGGTTTTCGGCGATGAACCAAAAGTCGATCACACCGAGCGGAGCGAGGACACGGCCTCGGATGCCGGTCTCCTCCTCCACCTCGCGGATCGCCGCATCCTCGGGGGTCTCACCTTCCTCAAGATGACCCTTGGGCAGGGACCAGACGAGGCGGCCCCGGCGGTCGTGCCGCGCAATCAACGCCGCGCGCAGGTGCTCGCCGGTGCGATCGACCACGAGTCCCCCGGCTGAGGTCTCCTCGACCTTGGGCATGCGCGGTGGGCGACGGGCAGGCGACGTGCCGGCCGCGGCCTTCTTGGGCGATGCCTTGCTCGCGGCGCGCCGTGCAGGTGTGGGCTTGTCCGGGCCCCCCCGGCTCCCGGAGCCCTTGGACGCTCCGGATTCAGCCATGGCTTGAGGATAACCGCGCCGGGCGAGGGCGCCCGGTGGGTGGCTCTGCCGCCCCGCCGAGTCGGCGCGGCCTAGGCTCCCCCTATGGCTGAGGCGCCCCTGTCGGGCTTGTCTGGGACCCCCTCACCCGCGGCGACCCTCCTGGGGATCGCCGACGCCCTTGCTCCCCTTACGGCGCGATTCGCCGAAGCCGGGCATGAGCTGGCCCTCGTGGGCGGCCCGGTTCGCGACATCATGCTCGGGCGACCCGGGGTCACCCATGACCTCGATCTGACCACCGATGCCCGTCCTGAGCGCATCGAGGAGCTGGCGCGTGGGTGGGCCGATCACGTCTGGGACGTGGGCATGCGCTTCGGCACGGTGGGTGCGCGCAAGGGCGACCATCACCTCGAGATCACGACGTATCGGTCCGAGTCCTACGACCCTGACTCGCGCAAGCCCGAGGTGACGTTCGGCGACACGCTTGCCGGTGATCTCGCTCGGCGCGATTTCACGATCAATGCCATGGCTGTGCGCCTGCCCAGCCTGGAGTTCGTCGACCTGCACGACGGTATGCGTGATCTCTCCGACCGCCTGCTGCGCACACCCATCGCGCCGGAGGAGTCCTTCGGTGACGATCCCCTTCGCATGCTGCGGGGGGCCCGCTTCGTCTCCCAACTCGGCTTCTCGATTACTCCCGATGTGCTGATGGCGATACGCGATATGTCCGCGCGCCTCGAGATCGTCTCCGCGGAACGCATCCGCGACGAGCTGACCAAGCTCCTTCTGGGGGTGCGTCCTCGCCTGGGCCTGGCTGTCCTTGTCGAGACGGGGTTGGCGGCGTACGTCCTGCCTGAGCTGCCCGGCCTGCAGCTCGAGATCGACGAGCACCATCGACACAAGGACGTCTACGAGCACTCGCTCACCGTGATGGAGCAGGCAATTGACCTGGAGACATCGCATGCGCCAGCCTCCGGACCCGACATCGTGCTCCGACTGGCAGCCCTGCTCCACGACATCGGCAAGCCCAAGACGCGTCGATATGAGAGCGAAGGCGGAGTCTCGTTCCACCATCACGAAGTGGTGGGGGCCCGCATGGTGCGCAAGCGCCTCACTGCTCTGCGGTATCCCAATGACGTGGTGGACGACGTCTCCACACTCACCGAATTGCACCTGCGCTTCCACGGCTACGGCACCGGCGAGTGGACCGATTCGGCCGTGCGGCGCTATGTGCGAGACGCAGGGGATCAGCTCACGCGCCTCCACAAACTCACTCGCGCGGATTGCACCACCCGCAATCGCAAGCGCGCAGCGGCATTGCAGGAGGCCTACGACGGGCTTGAGCAGCGCATTAGTGTCCTTGCGGCGCAAGAGGAACTAGATGCGATCAGGCCCGACCTCGACGGCAATCGAATCATGGAAATCCTGGGCATCCCGCCGAGCCGTGACGTCGGTGCAGCCTACGACCACCTACTCGAACTTCGCCTAGACCGCGGCCCCCTCGGCGAGGAGGAAGCGGAGCGCGAGCTGCGTGCCTGGTGGGCGGACCGCCAGGCTTAGTGCCGGCTAGGCGTTGACCTGCTCCGCCGGCGCACGTCGGCCAGCAGCCGCCCAGACCTGGATCACTGCGAGCAGCACGAGGGCGATGAGCGCAGCCCAAATGGTCCGTGCCACCGATAGGTCGCTGCCGATGACGACGATGATGGTGAAGATCACGCCCACGCCCACGCGCAGCCACCGCGCGTGAGCGGCCACCGACGCACCCGATGACGTGATCGGCCCCGCCGGGATGTTGCGCGCCACATCGTCGGCCAGGTTGTTGACTGCGGCACGCAACTCCACGGCCCAACGTGCACCGCAGAGGTAGAGGCCCACAGCCAAGACGATGATGCCGAGTACGACGATGGCGTAGGCACCGTTGTAGAGGAACTTCAGCAGTTGGTCGTAGAACGTCTGCGAAGCCTTCTCGAAGGGAGTGCCCTCAAGGGTGTTGACGAAGACGGTCTCTCCGATCCCCAGTCCGACGATGAGAACGAGACCACCCGCGGCAGCGCCACCTCCCGCCCACGCGACCATCCGCGGACGGCGCCGTGCGAGAACCACGGCGAGGACGAGCAGCAGGATCGCAAAGAAGAAGAGGGCCACGGCGATGGGAGACGTGAGGGAGTAGATGGTCCGAATCTGTGCGAGCTGAGGCGCCTCCAAGAGCACGATCTGGCGGTCGGCCTCGGGCACGTTGATGTTGGCTGCGGCGGCGAAGCCACGGTCGACCAGTCCCTGCTTCACCTGGTCAATGATCGAGCTGATGTCGAGCACGACCGCATCGCCTTGCAGGGAGACCGGCCCGTCATCGCGGCCCTCGAGGATCGCCATGAGGCCCTTCTGCGCCGCAGTGTTGGCGAGATCCCACAGTTGCTTGAACTGGTCGGAGCGCACGAGCCGGTCGACAACCTGCGCGATGAGCGAATCGATTGCTCCTGAGACGACCGGCACCAGTGCCTTAAGCGCGGGGTACTGCTCGATGAGCCCTGCGAAGAGCTGGTTGACGAGGGCCTCGGGATCGACCTGCTCCTCGATCTTCTCCGTGAGGAATACCGAGAGGGAATCCTGGACGTCCTCGTCGTAGGCCAGGGGCTGCATCGTCTCGAGGTAGCGCTCGGTGTCGGTGACGGTGCGATGGCCCCAGTAGGTGATCGTGCCGAGTGGCAACAGCCCCACGCCCAGGATCAGCGCGAGGAGCGCGGCGATGGAGCGCGCACCGATGCGGCGCTTGGTGGGCGTGGACGGTGCGGAGGTCTCGGTCACGGGCGCAGCCTAGCCGTCTGCGCGCCGCCTCTGGCGAGCTTTTGCGCCGAAGCCGCGGTACCACGCGGCATTGGCGGCGATCAGCACCGCCACGGCGAGCGCGGCGAAGGGAGCGATCCCTGACTCGGGACTCGTGAAGGCGACGGCCACGATGCCCATGACGAGCGCCACATTGACGGCGACGTCGAAGATCGAGAAGACACGACCGAGGTAGTCGTCGTCGATCTCGCGCTGGATGAGCGTGTCGCTCGCCACTTTGGCCGCCTGATTGGCAAAGCCCAGCGAGATCGCCGCACCGAGCAGCGGCCACAGCGCGGGGAGGTACATCCCCGCGAGAACGCCGATGGCGATGAGGGGAGCACCCTGTCCGACTGCGATGACCGTCCAGGGCACGTAGCCCATGCGGCGTACGCGACCGGGAGTGACGATGGCACCGAGCAGCGCTCCCAGCGCGGCCGCACCTGTCACTAGCGCGAACTGGCCGAGTGCAGCGTCCGGGTCACTCGATGAGTTGAACGTGTTGCGGATGAGGAGTAGTCCGAGCACGGTGAGCGCGCCAAAAGCGATGCGCTGCACGATCACCACGACGACCGCGCGACCGGCGACCGGGTGCGCCGCGAGTTGCCGCAATCCATCGACTAGGCCCTGCAGGACTCCGAGCAGGGAGTTGCGCACGGTGTCCTCGTTGGGACCGAGCCGGTCCTTGGGAAGCGTCGCGGCGATCACGGAGGCGACGACGTACGACGCAATTGCGCACGCGAGGACAACGACGCTGCCCGTGTCCCCGCCACCCGCGACGGCTCGGATGCCGACACCGACGAGCCCGCCGACGGCGGCCGCGATCGTGCCCGCGGTGGGGGTGAGGGCATTGGCGGTGACCAGGAGCGGGCCGTCGACCACATGCGGCAGCGATGCGGCGACTCCGGCGAGCACGAAGCGCGCGACGCCGAGCACAAGCAGCACGCTGACGGCGAGATCCAGGCCGTCATGGCGCGACCACACCAGCGCGGCCACGGCAATGACGAGCGCTCCCCGCAGGAGATTGGCGTAGACGAGCACCTGACGTCGACGCCACTCGTCGAGGAAGACCCCGGCGAAGGGGCCCACCAGCGAGTAGGGAAGGAAGAGCACCGCGAATGCACCCGCGACGGATGCAGCGGTGGGCTGTCGCTCCGGCGAGAAGAGCACGAACGTCGCGAGTGCCGCCTGGAGCAGGCCATCGCCGAACTGGCCCGCCAGGCGTACGCCGAAAAGGCGGCGGAAGTCGCCGACGACGAGGACGGCGCGCAGGTTCCCTAGAGCCGCCACGTGCCCAGGCTATCCACCCGGCGAACTATGCCTCGTTGAATTCATCCGGGTTGGGACCGGTGCGCCGACCGGATTCAAGGGTGGCGATGGCAGCCATGTCAGCGTCGTCGAGTTGGAAGTCGAAGACGTCGATGTTCTGCTCGATGCGCTCCGGCGTCACCGACTTGGGCAGCACGATGTTGCCGAGCTGGATGCTCCAGCGCACCATCACCTGCGCGGGCGACTTGCCGTGCTTGGCGGAGACCTCGGCGATGACCGGGTCATCGATGAGTCGGCCCGATCCAAGTGGGCTCCACGCCTCGGTCTTGATACCCAGGCGCGTGTCGATATCGCGGAGTTCGGTCTGCGGCAGCCACGGGTGGAGTTCGATCTGGTTGATGGCCGGGATCACGCCGGTCTCATCGACGATCTTGCGCAGGTGGGCGTCGTGGAAGTTGGAGACGCCGATCGAGCGAGCGCGGCCTTCCTCGCGCAGACGGATGAGCGCGCGCCACGAGTCGAGGTACACATCGCGGGCCGGCGTAGGCCAGTGGATGAGGTAGAGGTCGACCTCGTCGATGCCAAGCAGGCCCGTGCTCTTGTCGAACGCGCGCAGGGTCTGGTCATAGCCATGGTCGGTGTTCCACACCTTCGTGGTCACGAAGACGTCGTTGCGGTCAAGCTCGCTGCGCCGCAGCGCCTCACCGACGCCGCGTTCATTGTGGTAGAGGTACGCCGTGTCGATGTGTCGGTAGCCGACCTCGAGTGCCTTCACGGTCGCGTCGACGACGACATCGTCCGGCACCTGCCAGACACCAAAGCCGATGACGGGGATGGAGCGGCCGTCGTTCATCTCAACGAGCGGGGCGAAGACCATGGTGACTCCCTTGGGTGATGTGACGCACAGTCTCCCAGGAGTCGCCTTGGACGACGACCCGACCTACAGTCATCGGGTGTCCATGGCCGACCGCCCGCTCACCCAGCCGCACCCCTCGCGGCTGCCCGAGTCGCACCCGGCCTATGACGAGATCCTCGCTGCGCACGAGGCGGCGATGGCAGCGGGTGAGGCTGGCTACCTCGATCCCATGACCGGCTACTACGTCATGACCGCCGAAACCCACGCTCGGCGAGGCTTCTGCTGCGAGAACGCCTGCCGCCACTGCCCCTATGTGAGCTGACAGGTCCGAAGGCCCACTCGTTGCGTGGCGGGAGAGTCCACACGCACCGCGCGCATCACCCGCCACTCTCGCTTAGGGTGCTGGCATGGCTGAGCCCCGATCGACGCAGGCGCGTGGCTCGCGCGTGCTCGGCGAGCGCGGCAAGCCCAAGCCCGAGCGGATAGACCCCGAGGATGTCGCTGATCCCACGGCCCCGCGGCGCGTGGTCAACTACGCCCTCCAGCGCCGCGCGGTGCTTCGTGGCCTATACGGCGGGCAGGCCTTCAACGGCTTCGACATCTGCGACGCGGATCCGTATCTCCTTCGCGCCGCGCGCTTCCACGGTACGCCGACCGTGGAGCCCTGCCCCGTCTGTCGCGTGACCGACGGCCGCGAAAAGCTCACGCAGGTCACCTACGTCTACGGCGAGCAGCTCGGGCACATTGCCGGCTCGGCCATCGATCCCGCGCGCCTGCCGAGCATGGCCGGCGAGTACGGCGAATTCCGCGTCTACGTGGTCGAGGTGTGCGCGACCTGCCATTGGAACCACCTGGTCACGAGCTACGTGCTTGGCGATGGCAAACCCCGCAAGGCGCCGGCCAAGCCTCGCGACCTGCTCGACTAGGCGTCGACTCGACGTTCTCCGGTCGAAATGCGCCACCGGGTGACATTTCTCGACCGCAGAACGGCATCTAGGCCGAGGCGGTCAACCTCTCTTCCTCGTCCTCCTCCTCGCGTCGTCGATCGGCCGGCAGGCCGAAGGACGCGATAAGGCCGATCACCATCGCGCCGCCCGCGAACGCCGCCATGATCTGCACCGCGCGCGTGTAGGACTGCTTCGCCTCAGCGGCCACATCGGCCATGCCGGGTTGCTGCTCAAGCGGGATGATCGCCTCGCCCGAGCTGTCCACGACTTCATCCACGATCTGCGTGCGCTGTTCCTCCGACAGTTGTGGCTGGTTCACCGTGAGGTCGTTGGTGAGGGCGAGCCCGAGTGACACGAAAAGCACGGTGCCGAGCATCGCGGAGCCGAGGGTCGAGCCGACCTGCCGCAGCGTGGATGTCACCGAGGACGCTCCACCGGAACGCTGCGGAGGCACGTCGGTGAGGATCACATTGGTGAGCTGGGCACTGTCGAAGCCGACGCCGATGCCGTAGATGAAGAGCGGGATGGCTAGCCACCACGCCGAGCGGTCGACGCTAATGGTGAGCATGACTCCGACGATGCCGATGATCTCGAGCACCATGCCGAGGCGTACGACGCGCGTCGAGCCCAGCGCGGCTGAGACATGCCGCGCGGAACCACCGGCCAGCACGGCGCCAACGCCGAGGATGGCGAGGAGAGCACCGGTCTGGAGGGCGCTGAAGCCCTGCACGGACTGCAGCCAGAGCGGTAGCGCGAAAAGCACGCCGAATTCGCCCAGAGAGACGAGGGTCGCGACGACGTTGCCGTAGCCGTAGCGGCGAATCCGGAAGAGCGAGAGGTCCATGAGCACGCTCTTGCCCGCCTTGGCGCGCCGTGACTGCGAGAGCACGAAGAGCGCAAGGAGCACGATGCCGATGCAGAGGGCGATGGGCACAGGAGAAAGGGCGCCGGGCTGCAGTGAGATCGGGCCGAGATCCCAGGCGGTGATGAGGGTCCACCAGCCGAGGGCCTGGCCTTCGATGAGGGCGAAGACGACGAGGCCGAGGCCCAGCGACGACATGATCACGCCGCCGATGTCGAGGCGCCGGCGGTCCTCACCCTTGGACTCGGTGATGACGAACCACACCATGACGAGGCTGATGAGGCCTAGCGGCACATTGATGAAGAAGGCCCATCGCCATGACGCGACATCGGCGAGCCAACCACCGAGCAGCGGACCGAAGGCCGCCATGCCACCGAAGACCGCACCCCATAGCCCGAAGGCAGCCGCGCGCATCGGTCCGCGGAAGTTGACGTTGATGATCGCCATCGATGTCGGCAGCATCATCGCCCCGCCGACGGCCTCGCCTGCACGCGCGAGGATGAGCATGTCGCCGCTCTGCGCCAGACCTGCCATCAGGTTGAACGCGATGAAGACCGCCGTGCCGATCATGAACATCCGCTTGCGCCCGATGCGATCTGAGAGCACCCCGAAGGTGATCAGCAGTGCCGCGAAGACGAGGGAGTAAATCGACGTGATCCAGAGCACCGACGTCCGATCGATACCCAGGTCCTGCACGATCGTTGGGATGAGGACATTGACGATGCTGCCTTCGAGCACGATCAACGAGACGCCGAGCAGAAGCGCGACGAGCGCCAGCCACGGCCGCTCCTGAGTGCCTGGCTCCACTGGGTGCTTGCTCACGAATACCTCCCCGAGGGTGACCGGCTGACGCTATCGCCGGAACCCCATGAGCATGGGCCGCGTCCCTTAAGCGGCGCGCCGTAACGCCCTTCATCCCGTGCGCGGCCGCATGATGGAAGGCCGTCGTTCGCAGGAGGATCACCGTGGCAGCCAAGGGCAGTCGGCACGCCAAGGCGGAGCCGGAGGAACCGCGCCGCAAGCGGCGCTGGATCCGCGGCACGATCCTCACGCTCTTCGTCGTTGGCCTGCTGGGCGTCGGAGCCTTCGCCGCAGCGGTCTACCTGACTCCCGTGCCCGACCCGAATGAGGTGGCGCGCACGGAGGCCACCGTCGTCTACTACTCCGACGGCACCACCGAGATCGGGCGCCTCGGCGACTCCACCCGACGCAGCGTCACGCTGGCCGACGTACCCCTCGATGTGCAGCGGGCGGTGCTTGCGGCGGAGGATCGCGAGTTCTACAACCACGGCGGCTTCTCACCGGTCGGCATCGGCCGAGCGGTCTACAACAACGTGACGGGCGGCTCACTGCAGGGCGGATC
>CAJBMR010000189.1 GCA_903954205.1 uncultured bacterium
CGACCTTGTCGGTGGACACCTCGACGAGGGGCTCGTCGGCAGCGACGGCTTCGCCGACCTTCTTGAGCCAGCGCGTGACGGTGCCCTCGGTGACGGACTCGCCCAGGGCGGGGAGCAGCACGGAGGTCGTGCCCGCGCCGCTCGCGACGACGGGTGCCGCAGTTGGCGCGGCCACGGGTGCTGCCGGGGGCGGGGGCGCCGGTGCAGCAGGTGCTGCCGCGGGTGCGGCCACGGGCTCGGGTGTCGATGGAGCCGTAGCGGCGGGAGCAGCGACCTCGGACGCATCGCCGATGACGGCGAGCTCAGCGCCTACGGCGACGGTGGTGTCCTCTGGCACGCGGATGGCGAGCAGCACGCCGCCAGCGGGTGCGGGGATCTCGGTGTCGACCTTGTCGGTGGACACCTCGACCAGTGGCTCGTCGGCCGCGACCGTGTCGCCCACCTGCTTGAGCCAGCGCGTGACGGTGCCCTCGGTGACGGACTCACCGAGAGCGGGAAGGGTGACCGAGACGGGCATGGGACTCCTTCGAGCGATTGCGTCAGGCGTGGGCGTGCAGGGGCTTGCCAGCGAGGGCGAGGAAGGCCTCGCCCATCGCCTCGTTCTGGGTGGGGTGTGCGTGGACGAGGGAGGCGACATCCTCGGGGTAGGCCTCCCAGTTGACGATGAGCTGGGCCTCACCGATCTGTTCGCCGATGCGCGAGCCGATCATGTGGACTCCGACGACAGGCCCATCGGTGCGCTGAACGAGCTTGATGAATCCCGTCGTGGCGAGGATCTGGCTCTTGCCGTTGCCGCCGAGGTTGTATTCGTAGACGGAGATGGCGTCGGCGCCGTACTGCTCGCGTGCCTGCGCTTCGGTGAGGCCCACCGAGCCGATCTCGGGCTCGGAGTAGGTGACGCGGGGGATGTCGACGTCGGGAATCGGGCGAGGTGCGAGGCCGCCGATTTCCTCAGCGACGAAGATGCCCTGCTGGAAGCCGCGGTGGGCGAGCTGCAGGCCGGGCGTGATGTCGCCGACGGCGTAGACGCCCGCGACGTTGGTGCGCAGGCGCTCGTCGACGAGCACCCAGCCGCGCTCCATGGCGATGCCGGCCTCCTCGAAGCCGAGTCCCTCGGTCTGCGGGCCGCGGCCCACGGCGACGAGAAGGATGTCGCCGTCGAGTGTCTCGCCGTTCTCGAGTGTGACGTGGACGCCCGCGTCGTCTTGGGTCGCTGACTGGAAGCGCACGCCGGTGGTGAAGTCGATCTTGCGCTTGCGGTAGGCGCGCTCGAAGGCCTTGGAGATGGCCTCGTCCTCAGCGGGTACGAGTCGGGGCAGTCCCTCGATGATGTGGACCTCGGATCCGAAGGACTTCCACACGCTGGCGAACTCCACGCCGATCACACCGCCGCCGAGGACGATGACCTTGCCCGGAACGTAGTCGAGGGTGAGGGCCTGGTCGGAGGTCATGATGCGCCCGCCGATCTCCAGGCCGGGCAGGCTGCGGGCGTAGGAGCCGGTGGCGAGTACGACTGCCTTGCCTGTGTACGCCGTGCCATCGACGGTGACGGTGTTGGGTGAGGTGAGGCGGCCTTCGCCCTCGACGTAGGTGACGTTGCGGCTCTTCACCAGGCCCTGCAAGCCCTTGTAGAGGCGACCGACCACACCATCGCGGTAGGAGTTGACCTTGGGCATGTCAATGCCCTCGAGCGTGGCCTTGACACCGAAGTCCTCGCTGTCGCGCGCGGAGTCGGCCACCTCGGCTGCGTGCAGCAGGGCTTTGGTCGGGATGCAGCCGCGGTGCAGGCAGGTGCCGCCGAGCTTGCCCTTCTCGATGAGAACGACGGAGAGGCCCAGCTGGGACGCCCGCAGCGCGCAGGCGTAACCCCCGCTGCCGCCTCCCAGGATGACGACGTCGGCCTCAGGCACGGCGACTCCCCTCACATCGATGTGGGGTCATCCTTTCATCGCCCGCCCGAGGCGTTGCCCTCAGGGGAGGTGACCGTCGGCGACGTCCTCGGCTGCCTGGATGAAGGTCCGCACGGCCGCGCCCGTCCCGCCCTTGGGGGTGTAGCCATAGGGCCCGCCGTCGTTGAAGGCGGGCCCGGCGATGTCGAGGTGGGCCCAGGGCTGCCCCTCCGGCACGAACTCGCGCAGGAAGGCAGCGGCGCTGAGCATGCCGCCCTTGCCGTCGCCTATGTTCTTGATGTCGGCGATCGCGGAGTCGAGGGTGCCGCGTGACTCCTCAGGAATGGGCATGTGCCACATCGTCTCGCCCGCGCGCTTCGACGTCTCGTAGATCGCGACGCGCAGGTCGTCGTCATTGGCCATGATTCCCGACGTGCGGTCGCCCAGTGCGATGGTCTGCGCACCTGTGAGCGTGGCCGCGTCGATGACGAGGTTGGGCTCCTCCTCAGACGCGGCGACGAGGGCATCGGCGAGGATAAGGCGACCCTCAGCATCGGTGTTGAGCACCTCCACCGTGCGGCCGCCGTAGATCGTGATGACATCGCCGGGGC
>CAJBMR010000190.1 GCA_903954205.1 uncultured bacterium
CGCGCGGCCCCGGTGCGTGTCGTGGTGAGCCAGGGTTGCCGGCCGATCGGCGATCCCATGACCGTGACCTCCGCCGAGGGCACCACCGTCCGGGAGCTCGCCGGACGTCCCGCCCTCGAGCGGCTGCGCGATGTCGTGTCCGCACTCGACACCGATGATCAGGCCCTAGCCGTGCGGGGCCTGCACGTCGGGATCGCGCGCGACCCCCGCGTGGACGGCGCGCATGCAGGGGATTTCGTGATCCGCGGGATCCTCGGCGTGGATGCTCAGAGCGGCGCCGTGTCCGTGGGCGACGATGTCGACGTCGGATCGCTCGTGAGGCTCCACCTGCGCGATGCCGACTCGGCGGATGCCGATCTGCGCACCGCCGTCGGTCTCGTCGGCCGCGATCGCGCGGTCGCCGGGGCGTACCTCGTCACGTGCAACGGACGTGGCGGAGCGATGTTCACGAGCTCGGACCATGACGCCGCCATCGTGCGTGAAGGCCTCGGCACCATGGCCGTGGGCGGATTCTTCGCCGCTGGCGAGATCGGGCCTGTCGGAGGCGATAATCACCTGCACGGTTTCACCGCCGTGCTGCTCGTGGTCGATCCGGCGATCCAAGGAGACGGAGATGTCGAGGTCAGCCGCCCGGTGGACTGGGACACCGAGTTCGACGTCGCTCGATTCGACGAGGAGCTGCGCGACTTCCTCGGGCCCTCCTGAATCGTCGTCCACAGGCCGGCGCGTGCCGTTGACGACGGGCATCCGTCTCGGCCTACGGTGGCCCCGTGACTCCACGTGACCAGCACCGCTCCGCCGTGTACGCCGCGGAGGAGCAGTGGGCGCGCCAGCTCGCGCGCGGCGGCACCGTGGACTTCTTCGGGTCGCCCCTGCAGGTCCCCACGGAGCGGCGCTTCGCGGATATCGCCTCCGTGCAGCGCTACGTCGAGTCCGTGCTTGCCCTCATCGGTGTCGTGACGCGGTGGCCGGGCGTGCCGCCCGTGCGGGTGCGCGAGCGCGCAGGCACCGGCAGGGCGCACTATTCCGATGGGGTCATCGCGCTGCCGCTCAAGGGACTTGTCGGGGAGCGCTGGGCCGCACGCGAGTCGGTCGTGCTCCACGAGCTCACCCATCATCTTGTGGCTCACTCGCATCCCGGTGTGGCGGCACACGGCCCGGAGTTCTGCGGCGACGAGGTCCTGCTCGCCGAGATCACGCTCGGGCCCGAGGCGGCGCTGCTCCTGCGCGCGGCCTTCGACGGTGCGGGCATCCCGGTCGCGGAGCGGACCCGGTGAGCCATCTCGATCGCATCGCTGCCCTGCTGGTCAAGGCCGAGCGCAGCGATAATCCGCACGAGGCCGAGGCCTATCTCGCCAAGGCACAGGCGCTCGCGACCCAGGCGAGTGTCGATCTTGCCGTGGCGCGCGCGCTCACTGCACGGCGCGAGGCGCGCGAGCAGCCGGTGAGCGTGACGATCACCATCGGCGAGCGCGGCAAGCGGGCCAACACCCACCTGGTGAGCCTCTTCGTGGTTGTCGGGCAGTGCAATTCCCTGCAGGTCGACATCGCTCACAACTCCACCTATGTCATCGCCTACGGCATGCCGAGCGATATCGAGCTGGTGGAGGCACTCTTCGGCTCGCTCGCCACGCAGATGACCGCTTCCGCGACGACGTGGCTCGCGGTCGGGGAGTGGAAGGGCGACACCTACGTCTCACGTGATGGCTGGCGCAAGCCGCACACAGCGCAGACTGCGCGTGCGGCGTTCTACCGTGCCTTCATCGACCGCATCGGCGACCGTCTGCAGGAGGCGCGCGAGGAGGTGCTCGCCGAGGCCGAGCGCCAGCGTGTCGAGATCCCCGCGGAGGCGCCGGGTGGCAAGGCCGTCGCGACGACGGGGGCCCTGGTGCTGCGCAGCAAGGAGACGGAGGTGCGGTCCTTCTATCGCAAGGCCTCGACAGCGCGGGGGCGATGGAGTGGCTACTCCGGCGGGGTCAGTCGGCGCGCAGGGAGTGCCTCTCGCGCCGGCCGTGAGGCTGCGGACCGTGCGCGCACCACGAGCGCGAAGGGCATCGGAGCGAAGGGCCCCGGGCTGACCGCCTAGCGACGACGCAGCACCATCGGCATGCCATCGCGGGAGCGCAGGGTCACTGCAGGGATGAGGGTGATATCGCTGCCGGGCACGAGCTCGGGCCGCCAACGCTGGGCGAGGGTGGCGAGCACGAGGGTCGCTTCAGTCCACGCGAACTGCTCTCCGATGCACCGACGGTTCCCCCAGCCGAAGGGGAACCAGGCTCCTCGGGGCTGACCAGGTGCGTCTTCGCTGAAGTTGCCTTCGGCATCGATCCATCGCTGCGGACGGAAGGCAAGCGAGGAGTCCCACCAGCGCGGGCTTCGGTGCATAGCGAACTGGCTGATGAGCGTGATCGAACCCTCGGGGACGGTCCAGCCGTCCACCTCGATGTCGGAGAGGCGGCGCCGGCCCTGGATCCACGCGGGGGGATAGAGCCGGATGGATTCGGCGATCACGGCACGGCTGCGCGGCAGCGACGCCATGTCATCCATCGTCGGGGCGCGCCCGTCGAGGACCGCGTCGAGCTCCTCGTGGAGCCACTCGGCGACCTCCGGATACTGAGCGAGGAGCATCCAGGTCCAGGTCATCGTCATTGCGGTGGTCTCGTGCCCGGCCAGGATGAGGGTCATGGCCTCGTCGCGCACCTGAGCATCGGTGAATCCCGACCCGTCTTCCTCGGCAGCGAGGAGCATGCTGAGCATGTCTCCCGTGTCACCGAGCGCGCGGTGCTCATCGATCGTGCGCTGCACGATCCTGTCGATGCGAGCGAAGGACGTGAGCGCCCGCTTCCGCGGAGGGCTGGGGATGCTCAGTGCCTTCGGGCCGAACACCAGATAGCGGCCCATCCCGGTGAGCAGCCCCTCGAGGGCTTCGCCGATCTCCTGCGCGTCATCTGCGAGGTCGGCACCGAAGAGCGTGCGCCCGACGATAGTGAGCGTGAGCGCGGACATGTCGGTCTGCATGTCGACGGCTTGGCCGTCGCGCCACGCGGCTTCGTGGTCGAGAGTGAGGGAGACCATGTCGCGCGCGTACTCAGCGATCCGGTCACGGTGGAAGGCCGGCTGGACGAGTCGGCGATTGCGCAGGTGCACCTCGCCCTCGCTCGTGAGCAGGCCGTTGCCGAGGACGGCCTTGGCGCCCTGCAGGCCGGGGCCCTTCATCGTCTCGCGGCCATGCCCGATGAAGGCTTCCACGATGGCCTCGGGAGAGGTGAGCAGATAGGTGTGCTCGCCGATGAGGTTCATGTGCGCGATGGTCGGGTACTTGCGCTCTATCTCGACCATGAACCATGGCGCGTCATTGCCCGTGACGAACCGCCGGACGACCTGAATACCCCGGGGACCTGGTGGTCGGGCCACATCACGGCGCCGGTCCTTGGGTATCACTACGTCCGTATGCGCCATCCGCGCCATGGAGACGCGAGCCGTTTCGCGGAGGTCCAGCGGCGGGTCGGTGACGGCGCTCATCCCTCCAGTCTGCACCGGGACATGCCAGGATGCGCCTGTGGGATCCGAGGCATCAGTCACCCTGGCCGACATCGAGGCGGCGGCCGGGCGCCTCGAGGGCGTCGTACGCCGTCTCCCCGTGCACTCGGCGCGGTGGCTCTCCGATCGTGTGGGCGGTCCTGCCTTCCTGGCCACCGAGAATCTCCAGCGCGCGGGGTCCTTCAAGATCCGCGGTGCCTACAACCGGCTCAGCCAACTCACTGACGCCGAGCGCGCCGCGGGCGTCGTCGCCGCATCAGCCGGGAATCACGCCCAAGGTGTCGCCCTCGCGGCGTCCATGCTGGGCATCCGCTCCACGATCTTCATGCCGCGCTCGGCGAGCATGCCCAAGGTCATCGCCACCCGGGATTACGGCGCGGATGTGCGCTTCCACGGCGCCACGCTCGACGAGGCAATCGTCGAGGCGCGAGCCTTCGCCGAGTCGACGGGGGCCATCTTCATCTCGCCGTTCGATCACCCCGACATCGTCGCGGGACAGGGCACGCTCGGATTGGAGATCCTCGAGCAGGTTCCCGACGTGCGCACTGTCGTCGTGTGCACCGGCGGCGGCGGACTCCTCGCCGGAGTCGCGCTCGCTATCGCCTCGCAGCGCCCGGATGTCAAGGTCATCGGTGCGCAGGCGGCGGGTGCGGCGGCGTACCCACCCTCACTCCTCGCCGGGCATCCCGTCCCCCTGAAGGTCATGCGCACCATGGCCGACGGCATCGCCGTGGGCCGCCCGGGCGACGTACCCTTCGCCCTCATCCAGAAGCACGTAAACGACATCCGCGTGGTCTCGGAGGACATGCTCGCCAAGGCGCAACTGCAGCTCCTCGAGCGGTCGAAGCTCGTGGTGGAGCCCGGGGGCGCGGCGGCCGTGGCGGCGATCATGGACGACCCGACTTCCTTCGAGACCCCCCTGGTGGCGGTGCTCTCGGGCGGCAACGTCGATCCGCTCGTGATGATGCGTGTGATCCGACACGGCCTCACCGCGGGAGGCCGCTTCACCCAGATCACCGTCCACGTCCCCGACCGGCCCGGCTCACTCGCCGGACTGCTCGCCGAGATCGGCTCGCTTGATGCAAACGTCGTCGATGTCTCCCATCTGCGCACCAATCCCCGGCTGGCCGTCGACGAGGTGGAGATCACCATCGACCTCGAGACCCGTGGTGCCGATCATCGCGAGCAACTGCTCGATCACCTCAGGCAGCGGGGGTACCGCATCACCGAGGTGCAGTAGCGCCGGAGTAGCCTGCATGCCGTGTCCGACATCATCGAGGCTCGGGGCCTCGTCAAGAAGTACGGCGATGTGATCGCACTGGACGGTCTGGATCTCAGCGTCCCGGAGGGCACGGTCTACGGCCTCCTCGGCCCCAATGGAGCCGGCAAGACGACCACGGTCCGCATCCTCACCACCCTCCTGCTGCCGGACTCGGGCACCGCGACGGTCGATGGGCTCGACGTCGTCAAGAAGCCCAACGCCGTACGCCGAATCATCGGCCTCACGGGCCAGTACGCGGCGGTCGACGAGTACCTCACGGGCCGCGAGAACCTCCGGATGTTCGGCGATCTCTACCACCTGCCCTCGAAGTACGTGAAGGAGCGAAGCGACGAGTTGCTTGTGCGCTTCGACCTGGCCGATGCAGCCGACCGCTCGCTGCGCACGTACTCGGGTGGCATGCGGCGGCGCCTCGACCTCGCGGCCAGCCTCATCGCCAAGCCGCGAGTCCTCTTCCTGGATGAGCCGACGACGGGACTCGACCCGCGCTCACGCATCGGACTGTGGGAGGTCATCACCGACCTCGTCGCTGACGGCACCACCGTCTTGCTCACGACGCAGTACCTCGAGGAAGCGGATCAATTGGCGGAGGAGATCGTGGTCATCGATCACGGTCGGGTCATCGCCCAGGGGACATCCGACACCCTCAAGGATCAGGTCGGCGGCGATCGACTCGAGGTCGTCGTCGAGAACCCGGCCCAGGTCGACGAGGCGGCCCAGGCCCTGCGCTCGGTGGCGACGGGCGAGGTGACGGTGAATCGAGATGATCACCGGGTCGTCGCACCGGTGGTCGGCGGCTCCCTCACGCTGGTCGACGCCGTGCGCTCGCTTGATGCGGCGCACGTGGCCATCGCTGACGTCGCGCTACGCCGGCCGACACTGGACGACGTCTTCCTCTCCCTGACCGGACATTCCGCAGAGGAGGACCAGGCATGAGCACCTCTGTCCCCACACGAAGCCG
>CAJBMR010000191.1 GCA_903954205.1 uncultured bacterium
GCAGATCGCGGCCTACCTATCGGGGCGAGGCCCGCTCGGTCCCGAACTGCCGGCCTGGCTCTAGCGCTTCTGCCCGACAGGCTGTCCGCGGGGACGGCGTGTGTTCGGAGCCGCTGTTCAGTTCCGCCTGATGGTTGACGGAATGTGTTCGGAGCCGCCTCGGGGATTTGAACCCCGGACCTACGCATTACGAGTGCGTTGCTCTACCCCTGAGCTAAGGCGGCGTGCCCTCACGGGCGAAGGAAAGCATAGGACTCGACCGTTCGGCCCCGGGCCGAGGGTGGTCGCTGTCAGTCGCGGCGCGCGGTGAAGAGACCCGCAAAGATTGCGCTGAGGGCCGGATCGCGCACCTCGGGCGGCAGGGCGTCGATGAGCGCGTGCACCCCCGCCATCTCCGCCGGCAGTGGTCCGCCTGAAGTCAGGTCGGGGAGATCGGCGAAGGCCGACTCGAGATCAGTCGAGACGTCGATCCACGGCAGCCCGCGGATTTCGCCGCATGCCGCACGCAGATCGGCCTCGAATGTGTCGATGCTGTCCAAGGACACCGGCTGCACGGTGAGATGGAGTGTGCGAGGCAGGTCACTCAGGCTCGGCTGCGGCTGCAGGATCCACCCTCGTCGACGCATCGCGTCGGCGAGTCGGAAGGGATCGATCGGCTGATCGCCCTCTCCGGCGAGAGCGACGAGCGTGGAGTCTGGCTCGGCGACGACTCGCAACCCCGGGATTCCCTCGACGGACTCGGCGATGCGAAGCGTCGCCTCGCGGGCACGGCGTACGGCGTCGATGAAGCCCTCGTGACCGAGCGCATGCGCCACCGCCCAAGCGGCGGCCATCGGTCCGGCGGACTTGGTGCTCTGCAACGTCGTGTTGACGACCGGATAGCCAGGCCACTCGGAGAAGGCGTAGTACGTGCCCGATCTCAGCTCGGCGTCGCGGAAGAGGAGGAGCGACGCGCCCTTGGGCGAGAAGCCGTACTTGTGCAGATCCATGCCGATGGAGGTGACTCCATCGACGGCGAAGTCGCAGGGAGGCACGGTCTCGCCGCCCAGGCGGGCGTAGGCGAGGGTGAAGCCCCCGATGCAGGCATCCACGTGGCAGGGGATTCCCCGCGTCGTGCACACGGCAGCAATGCCTGTGACGTCATCCACCACACCGTGCGCATATGACGGAGCCGAAACGACGACAAGCGCGACGCGATCCCCTGACACCTCGAGTGCCTCGGCTACCGCGTGGTCAGTGAGCCGAAAGGTGCTTCGGTCGACTGGCACCGTCTGCACATCAACGCCGAGCAGGTGGGCGGCCTTGTGGAACGCGGGATGTGCGGTGTCGGCCAGAACGATGACCGGCGCACCCACCCCTCCCGCTCGCCGCCAACGCTCTCGCGCGGCGAGCACAGCGAGGATGCACGACTCGGTGCCCCCGCTGGTGAGGACACCCGCGGCCCCGGCGGGTGCTTGCATGAGGTCGAGTCCCCAGCCGACGAGGTCGTTCTCTATCCGGGCGACGCTGGGGAAGGTGGTCGGATCGAGTGCGTTCAACTCAGCGAAAGCACCGAGTGCCTCGAGGCCGGCCGTAGACGACTCGGCGACGCCCGC
>CAJBMR010000192.1 GCA_903954205.1 uncultured bacterium
CCCACAGGATCGCGACCAGGGGCGCATCAGGTCGCTCGACGAGACCACGGATGGCGCACTCGGTGAAGGCCTCCCACCCCTTGCCCCGGTGACTCCCGGGATTGCCCGCCTGCACCGTGAGCACCCGGTTGAGCAGCATGACTCCACGCTCGGTCCACGGCGTGAGGTCTCCCGTCGTCGGTCGCGCGACGCCGAGGTCGTCGACGAGTTCGCGGTAGATGTTCTGCAGGCTGCGGGGGAGCGGGCGGACGTCGGGTGCGACCGCGAAGGACAGGCCGATCGGATGGCCGGGAGTGGGATAGGGGTCCTGGCCCACGATGAGGACGCGGACGTCGTCGATCGGAGTGGAGAAGGCGCGCAGGATGGCATCTCCGGCGGGCAGCCATGGCCGCCCCGCTGCGCCCTCGGCGCGCAGGAAGTCGCCGAGCTCCGTGAGCGTCACCCGCTGCGACTCCAGCACGGGCACCCACGTGGGGTGCACAAGATCTTCCAGGGACTGCGCCACAGCATGACCGTATCCGCACTCCCGCACCGGAGGAGGGGATAGCCTGCCGGGAATGTCATCGACGCCCCTGCATCGCAACCCCGCGTGGTTCGGATCCGTCATGGCCACGTCAGCCTTGTCGGTCGCCTTCCTGCAGCAGTCGGAATACGTCGGTGGTGCGACCTTCGTGGCGATCGCGGACGGGCTTTTGGTCCTCGCGACACTCCTCGCGCTCGGGCTGACGCCGCTCTACCTCGTCCGCGCGCGGAATCGGAAGGCGCTCGCCGCGGAGATCGCCGACCCCGCTCAGGGCGCGATGCTGGCGACCTTCCCCGCGGGCATCCTGGTGTACGCGTCGGCCTGGGGCACGGTCGGCGCCGGCTGGCTCGGCACCGGATTCGCGTTGACCGTGTGCGCGGTGCTCCTGGTCATCGGAGCAGGGCTGGGCATCGCCTTGAGCGTCGCGTGGGCGTCGCTGCAGTCCGGCGTGCAACTCGACCTGGTGGACGTCAACGGTGGGTGGCTGATCCCGGTCGTCATGAACCTCATCGCACCGCTGTCGATCGCGGCGCTGATCGAGGCGTTTCCCGGCCAAGCCACGTGGCTGCTCATCGTCGGCCTCGCCTTCTACGGCATCGGCACTCTCCTCTTCCTCCCGATGTTCGCGCTGCTCGTCGCCCGGCTCGCGCTGCGCCCGCCGGTGCCCAACACCATGCAGCCCACGCTGTGGATCCCACTCGCACCCGCGGGCCTCATCGGCCTGGCCCTCCTGCGCCTTATGCAGGCCGGCGCCGAGGTTGGCATCCTGTCTGAGGAGGCCATTTCACTCGGCGTCGTCGTCTCAGCCATGGGCATCGGACTGGGCCTGTGGTGGTCTCTCTACGCGGCCGGACGCCTGATCCGGGTCCGCCGCGCGGGCGGCCTGCCGTTCCTGCCGGGGTGGTGGGGGTTCGTCTTCCCGGTGGCGGCGCTGTCCCTGTCGTGCGGAGCCCTCGCCGACCAGCTCGCCAGCGCCCCGGTGGACGCGGCTTCCTTCGTCATCTTCGTGTGCCTCGTCATCGCGTGGGCCATCGTCGCGTGGCGCTCCTCCGCCGCCGTCCTGCGCGCCCTGCGTCCTGCGTAGGCTCTCCGCATGGGTCACGACCTCCTGCCACCTGCGCCCCTCGTCCTGGCGGGTGCGCCCCTGCCCATGGTGGGGCCCGCTCGCATCTATGCCTGTGGCGTGACCCCCTACGACGTCACCCACCTCGGGCATGCGTCCACATTCGTCTGGGTGGATGCGCTCGTGCGCACGCTGCGCCATGCCAATCTCCAGCCCATCGTCACGCGCAACATCACCGACGTCGACGATGTGCTCACAGAGGCGGCGAGGCGTGCGGGATCGCCGTACGACGAGTTCGCCGCGATCCACCAGTACGACTTCGACCATGACATGCGGGAGTTGGGTGTACGCCGACCCGAGCACGAACCGCGTGCCCATCAGCACATCGGGAGCGTGGTGCGGCTGGCGCAGGCGCTGCTCGATCGCGGTGCGGCGTACGAGGTCGACGGCACCGTCTACTTCCGCGGCGGAGGGGCTGTGGCCGCATCGGGCTTGTCCGAAGCCGAGGTCTCCGCGGCACTCGCCGAGTTCGGCGAGGACCTGGATGACGGCGCGAAGGAGTCGCCTGTCGACGTGCCCGTGTGGCGCGCCTCCCACGGCGGCGATCCCGCGTGGCCGAGTCCCTGGGGCCAGGGCCGTCCCGGCTGGCATGCGGAGTGCACCGCCATGGTTCTCGACACGTACGGATCCAGCCTCGACATCCACGCGGGTGGAGCGGACCTCGCCTTCCCGCACCACGCCTATGAGGCAGCCCAGGCCGAGGCGGCCACGGGCGTCGCGCCATTCGCCCGCAGTTGGATGCGCGTCGGCACCGTGCGCATCGGCGGCGAGAAGATGGCGAAGTCGACGGGCAATCTCGTGCTCGTCGCGGATCTGCTCAAGGAGCATCGCGGAGCTGCTATTCGCATGATGATCCTCGATCGGCGCTGGTGGGAAGCCTGGGACTACGAGCCATCGCAGCTCGACGCGGCAGAGGGGCGGCTCGACGCCCTCCATGCCGCCGCCGGGCGCCGAGACGACGATCCCGCCGCGGAAGCGGAGGTCATGCGCCGTCTGCTCGATGACGTCGACGTGCCCGGTGCGACCGCCGTGGCGCTGGAGTCGGGGGGACGCGCGGCCCGGGTGCTCGTGCACGTCCTCGGGATGTCGTGACGTCCACACGCGAGGACCGACGCGAGGAGATTCTCGCTGTCGCCGCACGGCTCTTTGCCCGTGATGGGTTCCATGGTGTGTCGATCGATGAGCTCGGTGCGGCGGTGGGCATCTCCGGCCCGGCGCTCTACCGCTACTTCCCGCGCAAGGAGTCGATCCTGTCGGCCATGCTCGTCGACATCAGCCAGCGGCTTCTCGAGGGTGGGCGGGAGCGTGCCGGCTCCCTCGAGGGCCTCATCGCCTTCCACGTCGACTTCGCACTCAATCATCCCGACCTCATCGACGTGCAGGCGCGCGACC
>CAJBMR010000193.1 GCA_903954205.1 uncultured bacterium
CCTGGGAGCAATCCTTCCCACGCGCCTGACTCATCCGGCATGATCAGCCCATGGAGGCCGCTCTCCCCCGGGAACACTACGTCGATCCCGATACCTTCCACCGCGAGCGCGAAATGCTGCGCCACGAGTGGACCTGCATGGGCCGACTCGACGAGCTCAGCCTCGACGCACCCGACCGCGTCGCCGTGCTCGATTTCTACGGCGAGTCGATCCTCGTCACGCATGACGGAGCACTCCACGCCCTCGCCAATGTCTGCCGCCATCGCGGCTCGCAACTCATGCCCGCGGACTCACCCGCGTGCGGTGCCAAGGCCATTCGCTGCCCGTATCACTCATGGACCTACGCCCTCGATGGATCGCTGATGCACGCGCCGCATGCCAATGGCATTGATCCCGCGGACTTCGCGCTCACATCGCTCGCCGCCGACACCTGGGGCGGATGGCTCTGGATCGCAGAATCGCCGCGCACCACGCTGCTCGACCAGCTCGGTCCCGTGCCCGACCGCATCCGGCGCTATCCACTCGCCGATCTGAAGCTGGGCTTGCGCTTCACCTACGACGTCGATGCCAACTGGAAGGTCATCGCAGAGAACTACAACGAGTGCTACCACTGCGGGCCCGTCCATCCTGAGCTCTCACGCCTTGTCCCCGCCTTCGCCGGAGGCGGCAAGGACATCCCCTGGGAGGACGGCGTACCTCACCGCGAAGGGGCGTGGACCTTCACCATGAGCGGGACGACGGACCGCGCGCCCTTCCCCGACCTCGACGAGCACGAGCGCGTGAGACACAAGGGGGAGTTGGTCTACCCCAACCTCCTACTCAGCCTGTCCGCCGAGCATGCCGCCGCCTTCCAGCTCACGCCGCTCGCTGTCGATCGCACGCGCATCGTCTGCGATCTGCTCTTCCATCCGACGGAGACGACCAAGTCGACCTTCGATCCCTCCGACGCAGGCGATCTTTGGGACCTGGTCAACCGGCAGGACTGGGCGATCTGCGAGTCGGTCCAGCGAGGCATGTCCTCGCGGTACTTCCGGGGTGGCTGGTACGCGCCGATGGAGGACGACTCCCTCGACATCCGCCGGTGGCTGCTCGGGCGGCTGGGGGACTGAGGGGCAGCCGCCCGATTTCGCTGCCGATCCGGGAATGAAGTGGTACAAAGTGGCCACATTCGGATAGGAGGCCCCATGCGCCGACTCCTGGTCGCCCTGGCCGCGCCTGTGCTCGCCCTCGCCCTGCCCTTCGCCCCGGCCGCGCCGGCGATGGCCGAGGAACCCGTGGTCCTCACGATCGGAATCAATGAGGACATCGACTCGGCCAATCCGTTCACCGGCCTTTCGTCGTTGGCCTATGAGCTCTTCACGCTCCAGTACCCGACTCTCACCCAGTACGCCGCCGAGGACTTTGGCATCGTGCCGGGTCTTGCCGAGTCGTGGGAGGAGTCCGCCGACCAGCGCTTCTGGACGTATCGGCTGCGCCCGGGGATGAAGTGGAGCGACGGCACGCCCCTTACGGCAGAAGACGTCGCTTACACCTTCAATCGCATCATCGACGGCAAGTACGAGAAGACCAACTTCGGCTCCTACACGGCAAGCATGGTCCGCGCCGAAGCCCTTGACGACGTCACCGTGCGCATCGAGGTCTCCAAGCCAAGTCCGGTCATGGACCACCTCTTCGTCTTCATCCTTCCCAAGCACATCTGGGAGTCGATCGATGGCAAGGAGGTGCGCAAGTACGACAACGAGGGCACGCCCGAGTCGCCGACAGTGGGATCGGGGCCGTATGTGATGGTCGAACGTCGCCCGGGACAGTTCACGCGCCTCATGGCCAATCCCAACTGGTTCGGCGGCGAGCGGCCCATCGACGAGATCGTCTTCAGGGTCTTCAACAATGCG
>CAJBMR010000194.1 GCA_903954205.1 uncultured bacterium
AGGTCTCACACGCCTGCCACAGGTGGCGCCGGTCGAAATCCGGCCAGAGGGTGTCGAGGAAGACCATCTCGGCGTAAGCCGACTCCCAGAGCAGGAAATTGCTCGTGCGCTGCTCCCCTGACGATCGGACGAAGAGATCGACATCGGGCATGTCGGGCTCATAGAGATGGCGGGCGATCATGCGCTCATCCACCTTGCCCGGATCGATGCGGCCCTCGGCTACTCCACGGGCGATGGCGGCGGCGGCATCCGCAATCTCGGCGCGACCGCCGTAGTTGACGCACATGGTGAGGGTGAGCACGTCGTTGTCCTTGGTGAGCTGCTCGGCGTACTCGAGCTCGGAGATCACGCTCTTCCACAGGCGCCTTGGCCGGCCAGCCCAGCGCACGCGTACGCCCATGGCGTGCATTTCGTCGCGTCGCCGATGGACGACATCGCGATTGAAGCCCATGAGGAACTTCACCTCGTCTGGCGAGCGCTTCCAGTTCTCGGTCGAGAAGGCATAGGCCGAGAGCCAGCGGACGCCCATTTCGATCGCCCCGTGGACGCAGTCGAGGAGGGCGAATTCACCGGCCTCGTGCCCGGCCGTGCGCGGCAGGCCGCGCTCCTTGGCCCATCGGCCGTTGCCGTCCATGACCAGCGCGACGTGCCGGGGCACCAGGTCAGCGGGGATCGCCGGAGGGCGCGCGCCGCTGGGATGCGGGGTCGGGGCGGCGTACGTCGGCACCCCCCCATCTTGGCACTCCCCGTTTCTCCCGCTTAGCGGGACAAACGGGCAGGAGATCTAGCCGCGGTCGACGAGGGGCAGCGAGCGCAGGCCACGCTCGATATGCCATGTGATGAGTGCGGCAGCAAGGCCGCTCGCTTCACGGCGATGGCGCGGATCGCTGGCATCGGCCGTGGCCCAATCGCCGGAGAGCAGCGCACCGAGGAGACCAAGGGTCTCGGCGGCGGGGCGCGCGCTGCCAGGAGTGCGGCATTCGTCGCACAGCGCTCCGCCGCCACTCACGGCAAAGGCGCGGTGCGGGCCGGGCGCTCCGCAGCGCGCGCACTCGGAGAAGGACGGCGACCAGCCGGCGATCGCCAGCGAGCGCACGAGGAACGCGTCGAGGATGAGGGAGGGATCATGCGTGCCGGTTACGAGAGTGCGCAGACCACCGATGAGCAGGAGGTACTGCTGCACCGCAGGCTCACGCTCGATGGGCGTGAGTCGCTCGGCCGCCTCGAGCATCGCCGTACCCGAGGTCCAGCGCGGATAGTCAGCGGAGAGCGTCGCCCCGTGGGCGCCGAGGGACTCCACCTGCGTCACCGTGTCGAGTGAGCGCCCCTCGTGGAGCTGGACATCGATGTGGCCGAAGGGCTCGAGTCGCGCGCCGAAGCGACTCCCCGTGCGGCGCACTCCCTTGGCTACGGCGCGGACGCGCCCGTGACCGCGCGTGAGGAGCGTGACGATGCGATCAGCCTCACCCAGGCGCTGGGTGCGCAGCACGATCGCTTCGTCGCGGTAGGTCGGCACCCGAGCATCCTCGCAGGACTAGAAGCCAAGGCGTCGCAACTGGCGCGGGTCGCGCTGCCAGTCCTTTGCCACCTTGACGCGCAGGTCGAGGTAGACCGGCGTGCCGAGCAGGGCCTCGATGCCGCGGCGCGCCTTCGTGCCGACATCCTTGAGCCGCGAGCCACCCTTGCCGATAACGATGGCCTTCTGACTGTCGCGCTCGACATAGACGATCGCGTGGATATCCAGCAGGGGCCGATCCTCGGGTCGGTCCTCACGCAACTCCATCTCATCGACCACCACCGCGAGCGAGTGCGGCAATTCATCGGAGAGTCCCTCGAGCGCGGCCTCGCGGATGAGTTCGGCCACGAGCGTCTCCTCGGGCTCATCGGTCGCTTCGCCGTCGGGGTAGAGCGCAGGGCCCTCCGGCAGGCGCGAGATCAGGAGATCAGCGAGAAGACCGACGTTGTCTCCTGTGGCCGCGGACACGGGGACGATCTCGGCCCAGTCCAGTTGCGTCCGATCCCCGAGAGCCGCTGCCTCAGCGAGACGTTCGGCGATCTGGGCCGGCGATGCCGCGTCGGTCTTGGTGATGATGGCGAAGGTGGTGCGCCCCCCTCCCCTGCGCGCCTTGGCGAGCTCAGATGCGAT
>CAJBMR010000195.1 GCA_903954205.1 uncultured bacterium
ACCATCGCGATGACCTGCTGCGCGAGGACATCGAGCGGGTTGGCCGGCACGCGCAGTGGCTCGATGGCGCCGGCACGCATGCGGTCGACGACGACGGCCGCCTGCAGGAGATCGCCGCGGTACTTCGGGAAGACGACGCCGCGGCTGATCGCACCGACCTGGTGGCCTGCACGTCCCACGCGCTGCAGTCCGCTCGCGACGCTGGGTGGGGACTCGACCTGTACGACGAGGTCGACCGCGCCCATGTCGATGCCGAGCTCCAGGGTGGAGGTGGCGACCACGGCGGGCAGGCGCGCGGCCTTGAGGTCCTCCTCGATGATGGCGCGTTGCTCGCGACTCACCGACCCGTGATGAGCGCGGGCGAGGGGCAGGTCGAGCCCGCGCTCCTCTGCGACCTCGTTGAGCCGACCCGTGAGCCGCTCGGCAAGCCCGCGGGAGTTCGCGAAGACGATGCTCGAGCGCTCCTGCGAGACGAGATCGACGACACGCTCCTCGACATGCGGCCAGATGGACGTGCGGCGCGGATCGGCGGCCGCCGACCCGTCGATGTCGAGTTCCTCACCCATCGCCGTCATGTCGGGGACGGGGACGATGATCGAGAGGTCCCACGACTTCTCTGCGGGCGGCGCGACGATCGCGACCTCGCCCTGGGGACGCAGGAAGCGCGCCACTTCGCTGTGCGGCTCGACCGTGGCGGAGAGCCCGATGCGCTGTCCCGGGCTGCCGCGCAATTGATCGAGGCGCTCGAGCGAGAGGGCGAGGTGCGCGCCGCGCTTGGTGCCGGCGAGTGCGTGCACCTCGTCGATGATCACGGTGCGCACGTCGCCGAGGATCGATCGCGCCTGCGAGGTGAGGAGGAGGAAGAGCGACTCCGGCGTCGTGATGAGGATGTCGGGTGGGGAGGCGGTCATGCGCCGGCGCTCGTCGGCAGGGGTATCGCCGGTGCGCACGCCGACGCGGATGTCGGGCACCGGCAGGCCGAGGCGCTGCGACTCGTGTTGGATGCCTGCGAGCGGGGCGCGCAGATTGCGCTCGATGTCGACGGCGAGTGCCTTGAGCGGAGATACGTAGAGGACGCGCGGTCCGGTGACCGCGTCGCGCGCGACGGGATCGCGCGCCAAGTCGTCGATGGCCGACAGGAAGGCCGCGAGGGTCTTGCCCGAGCCGGTGGGAGCGACGACGAGGGTGTCGCGCCCGGCTTCGATCGACTGCCACGCGAGCGACTGAGCCGGGGTTGGGGCGGCGAACGCCGCCTCGAACCACGCGCGGGTCGCGGGGGAGAAGTCGGGCACCGGCCCATCCTCGTGGAGGAGGACGTGTCTGGCGTCCTGAGGGCCGCTAGGTCTTTGATTGACGGCAGTGCAGTCAATGACGACAATGATGGCATGGCTGTGATGACGATCCGCAATCTCGATGAGGGTGTTCGCGACAAGCTCCGCGTCCGGGCCGCCCTGCACGGCCGATCCATGGAAGCCGAGGCCCGCGCCATCCTCACGGCCGCCGTTGATTCCCCGATGGAGCGAAGCCTGCTCGACGTGCTGAGCGAGATGAGAGGGATCCTCGATGGGGAGGAGCTCCAGATGCCATCGCGCCAGGGTGGATTGCGAGAGCCGTTCGCGTGATCGTCCTCGACACCAACGTCATCTCCGAGGCGCTGTCCCGATCTGCGAGCCCTGCGGTGATGGACTGGCTGCATCAGCAAGACCCATCGTCGTTGTGTCTCACCGCAGTGACCGTCACCGAGCTGGCCTACGGCATCGCCTTGCTTCCCGACGGAGCTCGACGCACCGACTTGTCATCGGCGTGGGAGCGTCTCCAGGAGTCTTGGGCTGATCGTGTTCTCAGTATCGGTGCCGACGAGGCCGAGGTTGCGGGAGCGCTGCTTGCGGCGCGGAGGCGCGTCGGTCGACCGATGACGCTGGCAGATGCGTTGATCGCGGGAGTGTGTGTCACGCATGGGTTTGTGCTTGCCACGCGCAATGTGCGCGACTTCGCCGACACGCCAGTGAGCCTCGTGAATCCGTGGGACTCGCAGACGGTTTAGCGGGGTAGGGAAGGATGTCCCCGTGCGGCTGACGGACTTCTGGGAGCGGATGGACGCGCTCTTCGGGCCTGACTACGCCCGCTCGTGGGCGCGTGACTTCAGCCTGTCCGCCCTCGACGGCCGCACCGTGGAGCAGTCCATCGCCGCAGGCATCGAGACCAGAGAGATCTGGGAGGCCGTCTGCGGGGTCGTCGACGTGCCCTTGCTCCTGCGCTGATGCGCATGGGCTAACGTCGCGCTCGATGACCGCTACCGTGCCCGGCGAGCCGGCCAAGCCGGCACTGTCGGGCTTGCCTGATCTTGACATTCCGGCAATCCAGCGCCGCACCGTCGGCGTGCTGTCGATCAGCCAGGTCTTCGGTGGCATCGCGATCGCCGGATCCGTCGCTGCCGGATCCCTCATCGCGGCGTCCGTCTCCGGCAGTGAGGCGATCGCGGGCCTCGCGCAGACCTTTGGTGTGCTGGGTGCCGCGCTGCTCGCCCTCCCACTCGCGCGCGTCGCACTGTCGAAGGGACGGCGCGCGTCCCTGACTCTCGGCTACGGCCTGGGTGCGATCGGCGCGCTCGTGGTCATCGCCGGAGCGGTGTGGCTCAACATCTACCTCGTACTCCTTGGCTGCCTGCTCGTGGGAGTCGCGTCGGCATCGGGCTACCAGGCCCGCTACGCCGCGGTCGACCTGGCCCAGGAGGACAAGCGCGGCCAGCAGCTCTCGTACGTCGTCTGGGCAGCGACCATCGGAGCGGTCCTCGGCCCCAACCTCCTCCAGCCCGCCGGTTGGCTGGGGCTCTCGCTCGGCCTGCCTGAACTCGCCGGCCCCTACGTCATCACGGCTGTTGCTCTCGCCATCTCCGTGGTCATCCTGCTGCTCTTCCTCCGTCCTGATCCCTACATCCTCGCCGCGGAGATGCGCGCGAAGGTCGACGCCGAAGCTAAGCGCGAAGTAGCCAAGCCACGCCTACGTGATGGCATCGCGCACCTGCGCGGCAATCGCGGTGCACTGCTCGGCATGAGCGCGATCGCCATTGGTCACGTGGCGATGGTCATGGTCATGGTGATGACGCCCATCCACATGGCGCACGTCGATGTGACGCTCACGCTGATCGGTCTTGTCATCAGCGTTCACGTCGCAGGCATGTACGCCTTCTCACCGGTGGTGGGTTGGGGTGTCGATCGCTTCGGCCGCATCCCCGTGATCGTCACGGGCATCGTCATCCTGCTCGCCTCCTGCCTGATCTCAGGTTTCGCTGCCGGAGACCAGGTCGTCCTGCTCGGCGTCGGTCTTTTCCTGCTCGGCCTGGGCTGGTCGTGCACGCTCATCGCCGGTTCCACCCTGTTGGTCGACGACGTCGGACCGGTCGAGCGCCCGTCGGTGCAGGGCCTGTCCGACCTCGTGATGAACGGTGCTGGTGCGATCGGGGGCGCGGTGGCCGGCCTGATCGTCGCCTTCTCCTCCTACGCCGTGCTGTGTGCGGTAGCAGCCGTGCCGGTCTTGGCGCTGGCACTGCTGGTGGGGGCTTGGGGGCGACGGGCGTCAGCTGGACCTGAGGTCAGCCAGGAATTCGACTCGCAGTCCCATTAACGCCGCGAGTTCGGCCTGCGGCCGATCCGTGGTGATCAGCGGGGTGCTGCACCGTGCGGCCACGGCCAGAATCATGCAATCGATGCCCCCCACGCGAAGCCCACGGCGCAGTGCCTCTTGCCGCAAAGTTGTCGCCGCGGGGAAGTCGGCAGCTGAGTCAAAGGCCATGAACGGACTTCGTCGCAGAAGTCGTTCCACATTACGGGCGGAGTCATCCGACAGCGTTCCGGACAGCAACTCCATCGCGACCGGCTCTGTGTGGCCAGCGCTGTTGTCTCGTATGAAGGTGTGCAAACGTGAGTCCCGGCGCCGGAGGTAATCGATCCAGGCAGATGAGTCAGCCAAGTAGGTGGTCATCGTCATCATCCGTGGGCAACTCGAAGTTGGGCATGGAGCCCGCCATGGCAAGCGCCTCCGCCGTCGTCATCGGATTGCCGACGAGGCTACGGAGGGCGTAGTCGACGGCCTCGCGCTTGGTAGTCAGGTGGTAGCGCACCATCACACGGTGAATGAGCTCGTCGTCGATGTCGATGTTCGTCCGCGACATGTGGATGACGGTACACCTACTTGGTGTATCAAGAGATGAACCGAGGCTCTCTCGACCACTGTGATCGGATGGGCGCTCCGGCGTGTCGCTGGAATTCGAACACCTGTTCGTTCTAACGTGTGGTCCGGCGCCACTCTCCACAGCCCCAACGGCGTCAGGAGCCACTGTC
>CAJBMR010000196.1 GCA_903954205.1 uncultured bacterium
CCAAGGCCGTATGCGCCAGTTGCCCCGTGCGCATCGAATGCGCTGACTACGCCGTCCGGGCCCGCGAGCCCTACGGCGTCTGGGGCGGCCTGACCGAGGAAGACCGCGAGGCGATCTACGCTCGCATCGACCTCGCCGAGTACCCCCGCGCACGCGGTGAGGGCGCACGCATGGCCGCCACCGAGATCGACGCCGCCATTCGCCCCCTCGTCTCCATCTCCGCCTGACCCGGGTCGGCCCGGCCCTTCCCGCTAGCCTCGTCCGGTGAACCTCACCGGACGCGACCTGCTCAGGGAGCTTGACCTCTCCGACGCGGAGTTCGACGGGCTCATCCGCTTCGCGGCTGAACTCAAGGAGGAGCGCCGCGCGGGCCGAGAGGTGAAGCGCCTCGACGACAAGGTCATCGCCCTCATCTTCGGCAAGACCTCCACCCGCACGCGAGTGGCCTTCGAGGTCGCGGCGTACCAGCAGGGTGCCCAGGTGACGGTCCTGGACTCGCAGACCTCCCAGATCGGCCACAAGGAGTCGATGGCCGACACCGCGCGCGTGCTCTCCCGCATGTTCGACGCCATCGAATACCGCGGTGACGCGCAGGCGACTGTCGATGAGCTCGCGCTCCACGCGGACGTTCCTGTTTACAACGGCCTTACCGATGAGTGGCACCCCACGCAGATGCTGGCCGACATGCTCACCATGCGCGAGTACTCTCCTGATGGCTCCCTCAGTTACGCCTACCTCGGCGATGCCCGCTACAACATGGGTAACTCCCTGCTCGTAAGCGGAGCGATGCTCGGCGCGGATGTGCGCATCGTGGCGCCCGAGGCGCTGTGGCCATCACGAGAGGTACGCCGTGCGGCCGAGGAGCGCGCGGAGCGCACCGGCGCTCGCCTTCTGCTCACCGAGGATCCCGCCGAGGGCGTGCCCGGGGCGCAGTTCGTGCACACCGATGTGTGGGTGTCCATGGGCGAACCCGCTGAGGTCTGGGCCGAACGCGTGGCCCTACTCAAGCCCTACCGCGTGGACTCATCCGTCATGGCTCTCACCGGCCGGACGGACGCCCGATTCATGCACTGCCTGCCGGCGTTCCACGACGAGAAGACAGCCGTGGGCCGCACGGTCGCGGAGGAGTTCGGCCTGCGTGGCGGCGTCGAGGTGACGGACGAGGTATTCGAGTCGCCCGCGAGCATCGTCTTCGATCAGGCAGAGAACAGGATGCACACCATCAAGGCCCTGCTCGTCGCCACCCTCACCTGACGAGAGTGCGGGGAGCTAGGCCTGCTGGAGGCGGTAGCGCAGAGCGTCAAGCTGGTCGTAGAGCGCCGAGGGCACCCGGTCGCCGAACTGCTCGTAGTACTCCTGCGTGAGGTCCGCCTCGGACAACCACGACTGCGAGTGGACCGCGAAGAGCTCGTCCATCTGCGCAGCCGGGATGTCGAGTCCATCGAGATTGAGCTCACCCTCCGCGGGGATCCGGCCCACAGACGTATCGACGGCGTCCGCCTTGCCCTCGACGCGGCGCACAATCCACTCGAGGACGCGCGAGTTGTCTCCGAAGCCGGGCCAGATGTAGTTGCCATCCTTGTCCTTGCGGAACCAGTTGACCTGATAGATCTTCGGCAGTTTCTCCGGAGAGGTGAACTGACCGATCTTGAGCCAGTGCGCCCAGTAGTCCGCCATGTTGTAGCCGCAGAAGGGCAGCATGGCGAAGGGGTCGCGACGCAGGGAGCCGACACTCCCCTCGGCGGCAGCGGTCTGCTCCGAGGACACGGTCGAGCCCATGAAGACGCCGTGCTCCCAGTCGAAGGACTCCGTGACAAGCGGCACGTTGGTGGCGCGGCGACCGCCGAAGAGGATCGCGTCGATCGGCACGCCCTCCGGGTCCTCCCAGTTGGGGGCGATGGAGGGGCACTGCCCCGCCGGGGCGGTGAAGCGCGCGTTGGGGTGCGATGAGGGGCGACCGGCCGAAGGGGTCCAGTCCTGGCCCTTCCAGTCGGTGAGATGCGCGGGCGGCTCGTCGGTCAGGCCCTCCCACCACACATCACCGTCATCGGTGAGCGCGACGTTGGTGAAGATGCAGTTGGCGTAGAGAGACTTCACAGCGTTGGCATTGGTGTGCATGCCGGTGCCGGGAGCGACGCCGAAGAATCCGGCCTCGGGGTTGATGGCGTAGAGGCGTCCGTCCTTGCCGAAGCGCATCCAGGCGATGTCGTCACCGACGGTCTCGACGGTCCAGCCGGGCACCGCCGGCTCCAGCATGGCGAGGTTGGTCTTGCCGCATGCGGAGGGGAAGGCAGCGGTGATGTAGCGGATGTCGCCCGAGGGAGCGGTGAGTTTGAGCACCAGCATGTGCTCGGCCATCCAACCCTCATCGCGCGCCATGGCCGAGGCGATGCGCAGGGCGAAGCACTTCTTGCCCAGCAGGGCGTTGCCGCCGTAGCCCGAGCCGTAGGACCAGATCTCACGGGTCTCGGGGAAATGAGTGATGTACTTCGTCTCATTGCACGGCCAGGAGACGTCAGGGCGAGCGTTGCCCTCGGCGTCGACGAGCGGGTAGCCCACCGAATGCACGGCGGGGACGAAGTCGCCGCGCTCGCCGATCTCCTCGAGGGCCGCGGAACCCATGCGGGTCATGATCTTCATGTTGACGACGACGTACGGCGAGTCGGTGAGCTCGACGCCGAGCTGCGCGATGTGCGAACCGAGCGGACCCATGGAGAAGGGGACGACATACATCGGGCGGCCGCGCATCGAGCCGGCGAAGAGACCGCCGAGTATGCCCTTCATCTCGGCCGGGTCCATCCAGTTGTTGGTGGGACCGGCGTCAGCCTCGTAGTGCGAGCAGATGTAGGTGCGGCTCTCGACTCGCGCAACGTCGCTGGGGTCGGAGCGGGCAAGGAAGGAATTGGGGCGCAGCTCGGGATTGAGGCGGATGAAGGTGCCGCTGTCGACCATCTGCGCGGTGAGGCGCTCCCACTCAGCGTCGGAGCCATCGCACCAGATGATCTCGTCGGGCTGCGTGAGCTCCGCGACCTCCTCGACCCACTCGAGCAGCTTCTTGTTGCGGGTGGGCGGATTCTCCAGGCCACGGATCGTCATGGGAGTCCCTTCGGTCGAACGCCGTTGTCCGAGAGCCGCCGAAGCGGCATGGCGACATCCTGCCGTTCCTGCAAGGCTCCGAAAACCTTGAAAACCCTTACACGGTCAGCTTTGTGAGCAAGGGCACAGCCGGGTCTCAGGCGGTGGGACGGAAGCGACGCAAGAGGAGGCTGTTGGCGACGACAAACACCGAGGAGAAGGCCATGGCGGCACCCGCGAAGAGCGGGCTGAGCAGGCCGACGGCTGCCAGCGGGATCATCGCGACGTTGTAGGCGAACGCCCAGAAGAGATTGCCCTTGATCGTGCGCAGGGTGCGGCGCGAGAGCCTGATGGCATCGACTGCCGAGAGCAGATCGGAGCGCACGAGCGTGATGTCGCTGGCCTCGATGGCAGCATCGGTCCCCGCACCCATGGCGATACCGAGATCGGCCTGGGCCAGGGCTGCGGCGTCATTGACTCCGTCACCTGTCATCGCGACAGAGGCCCCGGTCGCCTGCAGATCGCGCACGACGGCGACCTTGTCCTCCGGCAGCACCTCCGCAAATACCTCGTTGATGCCGACCTCACTCGCGACAGCGTGCGCCGACCGTGAGTTGTCGCCCGTGAGCAAGACAGGTCGCAGGCCCAGCTCGCGCAGGAGCGTGATTGCACGCGCACTCGACGGGCGGACCGCGTCAGCGACCACGAGCGCCCCGCGGACAGCACCCTGCCAGCCGACCGCGACGACAGTGGCGCCCTCTCCTTCCGCCGCATCCATAGCGGCCTCCAAGACGGCGGGCACCGAAGACGCTCCCACCATGTCGGCCACCCAGGTGGGGCGCCCGACGGCCACGGAGATGTCGCCGACACGACCGGTGACGCCGAGCCCGCGGAAATTGGCGAAGTCTCCTGCGGGGGCGACCTCAAGGCCGCCGGCGATGGCCCGGGCGACGGGATGCTCGCTGTTGCGCTCCACCGCAGCGGCGAGACTGCCGACGATCACCGGGTCCTCGCCTGCCGCGACGAGGACGTCACGCAGAGCCATCCGCCCGGTCGTCACGGTGCCGGTCTTGTCGAGCACGATCACCGATGCGCGGCGCGTGTCTTCCAGCACCTCGGGTCCGCGGATGAGAATGCCCAACTGCGCACCACGTCCCGTGCCGACGAGGATCGCCGTCGGTGTCGCCAGGCCGAGCGCACAGGGGCAGGCGATGATGAGCACCGCCACGGCAGCAGTGAACGCCGCCTCTATGTCTCCCGTGAGTAGCCACCAGGCGCCGAGCGTGATCAGGGCGATGGCGATCACGACCGGGACGAAGACGGCGGAAATCCGGTCGGCGAGGCGTTGCACCGGCGCCTTGCCTGCCTGGGCTTCGACCACGAGCCGAGAGATGCGCGCGAGCTGGGTGTCGGCGCCCACGCGCGTCGCGCGCACGGTGATCACGCCATCGACGTTGATGGTGGAGCCCACGACGGCATCGCCCACGCCCACCTCGACCGGCAGGGACTCCCCCGTGAGCAGCGAGGTGTCGATGGCGCTGGCACCGTCCTCGACGACCCCATCGGTCGCAATGCGCTCGCCGGGCCGCACGACGAATCGATCTCCCACATGCACGTCCGCGACTGGGACCCGTCGTTCGACCCCATCGACGATGAGGGCGGCGTCGGGAGCGGCCAGCTCTGCGAGTGCCCTCAGGGCGGCCGTCGAGCGTCTCTTGGCGCGGGCCTCGAACCACCTGCCGGCGAGCAGGAAGACCGGCACGGCGGCGGCGACCTCGAGGTAGATGTCCGGCAGCCCCATCTCGGAGTGATCGCCGAATCCGTGAGACATCGTGTAGCCGATCTCGCCCGCTCCACCGAAGACAATTGCCCACAGGCTCCACAGGTACGCCGCGAGCACGCCCATGCTCACGAGCGTGTCCATTGGCGCGGCAGCGTGACGCGCGTTGATGGCTGCCGCGTGATGGAAGGGCCAGGCGCCCCAACCGACAATGACGGTCGTCAGGGCAAGCGCAGCCCACTGCCAGCCGGGGAATTGGAGAGCCGTGATCATGGAGAGCGCGACGACAGGAAGCGCCAGCACGAGCGAGACGGTGAAGCGCGTGCGCAGGGAATCAACGTCGCCGCCGTCGCTCACGCCATCGCTCACAGGGGCCGCTGCGTAGCCCGTTTGCTCCACCACGCGCACGAGGTCGGCCACGGGGATGTCGGAGTCGAGCTCGATGTGGGCGCTCTCGGTCGCGTAGTTGACCGTGGCATGCACTCCAGGCACGCGATTGAGCTTGCGCTCGATGCGTGACGCGCAGGTGGAGCACGTCATGCCTGAGATCGCGAGCTCGACGCTGTCAGACACGTGTCCTCCTCCCTCATGCACGGTACCGCCCAGAACGCATGCCATGACCGATCCATTCCTGGCCCGTCCGGTCACGGGGGGCTACCGTCAGGGCTACGACGCACGCGCGCCCAAGGGAGGGAGCCATGGATCCGCTTTACAAGAACATCAAGGGCCGCTTCAAGGAGGCGGCCGGAGCGCTGACAGGCAACGACAAACTCCGCGCCGAGGGAGCCGCCGATCAGGCCGAGGCCCAGGTGGAGGACCTCGCGGGTGCGGTGACGGACAAGGCCGGCGAGCTCACCGATCAGGCCGCGGACAAGGCGACGGGATACTGGAACCAGATCAAGGGAGCCTTCGACGAGGGCAAGAAGGGCGAGTAGCGGGGTCTCCGACCCACACCACGCGCCTCCCCTAGAGTCGCGGCATGGCCGGTCGACTCGCGCTCGTGGGCAGTGGCGAATACCTCCCCGTCCTCAGCGAGGTCGAAGACTGGCTGTTCGCGGACAACGACCGCGTGTATGTCCAACTCGCCACGGCATCGGCCCCCGAGGGCGACGCCCGACTCGGCTACTGGCATGACCTCGGCCGCAAGGCCGCATCGAGACTCGGCGCGGAGCAGGTCGTCGTCGACGTACGCACCCGTGACGACGCCTTCAATGAGCGCTGGCTGCCGCTGATTGAGAGTGCCGGCCTGATCTACCTCTCCGGCGGCAACCCGACGTTCCTCACCGAGACTCTCCAGGGCACTCCGGTCTGGGACGCGATACGCCGCACCTGGCAGCGCGGTGCCGGCCTCGCGGGGTGCAGCGCCGGTGCGATGGCGATGGGCGGCACGGTCGCGCACTTCCGGCACCCTGGCAGGGAGCCGCTTGCCGGTCTGGGGGTGATCCCCGATGTTCGCGTCTTTCCTCACTTCGATCGCTACACACGATGGATTCCCGACATCGCCCTTCGGCCCTTTGCCTCCCGTGATGCGACGATGCTGGGAATCGATGAGGACACAGCACTCGTCGCTGAGGATCCAGGCCGCGAGGGCCCATGGGATTTCCATGTCGAGGGCCGGCAAAGTGCCTACCTCGTTCGACGAGACGACGTGCACAAGATCGATCTCCCGATCGCCCTTACGGTCGATTCCTGACGTAGCCTGACCGAGTGAAGGCCCTGCTCGTCGCTGCGGGAGCGATCCTCGCCATGATCGCGGCACCCGCCGCATCCGCGGCACCGCCGGAGAATCCCGATCAGGTCATCACCGTCTCCGTCACTTCATCAACATCGACGTCGGGCGTTCTCGAGGCCTGGGAGCGCCGCGGTGCGGAGTTCGTGCGCGTCCGCGGGCCCATCTCCGTCTATGTCGGCGAGGACGGCGTGGGTCTCGCATCGGAGCGACGTTCGCGCACCCCGCGGGGAGTCTTCGCCCTCACCGAGGCCTTCGGTTGGGCAGCGGACCCCGGCACCGCGCTGCCTTACACACGCGTGGGCACCTCGCACTGGTGGGTGAGCGATGTGCAGAGCGCGCACTACAACCAGATGCGGGTGTGTCGACCGGGAGCGTCATGCGGATTCCGCCAGTCCCGATCCGAGCAGCTCGGCGCGATCCAGGCCTACAGGTACGCCGTCGTCATCGACTACAACCGCGACCCTGTCGTTCCAGGGCGCGGGTCGGCGTTCTTCATCCATGTGAGTGAGGGCAAGCCGACGCAGGGGTGCATCTCGATGCGCCAGTCCGATC
>CAJBMR010000197.1 GCA_903954205.1 uncultured bacterium
CGACAGGGGCACGCCGCGCCGTCGAAACTCTGGCACTCCAGTCCCGGGAGCAGCGGGTGGTAGGCGCGAGGATGCTTTGTCATCCACCGACGCGGTCTGGCTGTCACACCGCACGTCAGAAGATGACAAAGTCGCTGCTCACCCGGAGCTGGTGATGGGTCGCGGCAGCAGGGAACGACACGCGGTGATGGAACGACACGCGGTGCGGGGGCTCCTCGGCGGTGAGGATGAGCCCATGAGGAGTCGGGTATGAGCCGCAGCCAGTTGCGCCGTGTCCCGGGGGCCACCGGCCTGGGCACCGACGACACCGGCTGCACGATCCTCCACATCGACATGGACGCCTTCTACGCCTCTGTCGAGTTGGTCACCCGCCCGGAGCTGCGCGGCAAGCCCGTCATCGTCGGCGGTGGCCAGCGCGGCGTGGTGCTCTCAGCGACCTACGAGGCTCGCGCCATGGGCGTGCACTCCGCGATGCCCATGTCACGTGCGCGCCGCACCGCACCCGATGCCATCGTCATCGAGCCGCATCACGAGCGCTACGCCGAGGTCAGCGCCGGGGTCATGGCGATCTTCTCCTCCATCACCCCGCTGGTCGAGCCACTCAGTCTCGACGAAGCCTTCCTCGATGTCTCCGGCGCGCTACGCCGCCTCGGCTCACCCACCGCCATCGCCGAGCTCATCCGTGCGCGCGTCTACGACGAGCAGCGGATCACCTGCAGCGTGGGCGTCGCGCCGACGAAGTTCATCGCCAAGCTCGCCTCCACCCAGATCAAACCCGACGGACTGCTTGTCGTCCCCGCCGATCAGGTCATCGCCTTCCTCCATCCCCTGCCCGTCGCCGCCCTGTGGGGCGTGGGGGAGCGCACCGAGGAGCGCCTGGTCGCACTCGGCCTGCGCACCGTGGGCGATATCGCGCACACCCCTGTCGACACGCTCGTGCGCGCACTCGGCCAGGCGTCCGGCCAGCGCCTGTACGACCTGGCCTGGGGTCGCGATGATCGCGAGGTCGTGCCCGATGTCGCGGAGAAGAGCATCGGCAACGAGGAGACCTTCGCCCGCGATATCGACGATCCCGAGGTGATCGCCCGCGAGATCCTGCGCCTCGCGCAGAAGGTGGCCGCCCGCGCGCGTCGTCACGGGATTCGCGGCCGCACCGTCGTGCTCAAGATCCGCTTCGCCGACTTCACCACCATCACCCGGTCGCGCACCCTCGACACTCCCACCGACATCGGCCAGGTCCTCTACAACACGGCCGTCGACCTCTACGCCGCCCTCCGGCTCCAGCGCGCCCGGATCCGGCTCGTCGGCGTACGACTCGAGGGCCTGGTCGACCTCGAGGGCAGTGCCGAGCAGTTGCTCTTCGATGATGGATCGACCGCCTCCCCGGTCGATCGCCGGGCAGCCGAGGTGGCTGCCGACCGCCTCCGCGACCGCTTCGGTCATGACGTGGTCCGCCCGGCCCGCCTCTGGACCGAGGACTGACCCCTCACGGATCGCGGGGTCATTCGGGTGCCTCCGCGGGGTCGGTCAGGGGGCGCCACGAGGCAAATCGCCCCGCCGGGTTTCCAGACTGGCCCGGCACGCCTATCCTGTGAGAGAGCCCACGAGGGGAGGTCCGCAGTGCCGCTGTCCGAGCACGAGCAACGTCTGCTGGAGCAGATGGAGCGCGCCCTCTATGCCGAGGACCCCAAGTTCGCTACCTCCCTGCGCAGGGGCTCTGCCGGACGCGCGAGCCGTGGCCGCGCCGCCTTCGGCGTCCTTGTCCTCCTGGGCGGCGTCACGCTCCTCATGCTC
>CAJBMR010000198.1 GCA_903954205.1 uncultured bacterium
CGTCGTCCACGACGATGACCACGCGTCCCGTGAGGTCCCGACGCGGATGATCACGCCTGATAGTGGCCGTGAGTTGGTCAAGCTCAATGGCCCTTGCGCGCACCAGGCGACGCACGTCTGCATCGGAGATGCCGAGCCGCTCGCACAGCACGGTGTCGATGACCTGCACGGCACCATCGGCTAGGGCTCCAATACCCAGTTCCGGTTGAAACGGCGCGCCCACCTTGTGCACGGCGAGAACGTCAAAGGGGGCTTCAAGTGCTGTCGCCACCTCGACAGCGACGGGCACACCACCGCGAGTCAGCCCTACGACCGTCGTCTCCTCTCCGGCGAGGTGCTTCACGGCAGCGGCAAGTTGCCGACCTGCCGCACCGCGATCCATGAAGCGTGTGGCGTGTGACATGAATCCTCCTCGATTCGAGCGGGAAACGGTGATGCGGATGCCGCATCCATGCTTGACGGGCTGGGTCGTAAAGACAATGCGTCTCGTCATGTGGTGACCGGTTGATGACTGGTCAACCGTCACTTGAGGACAGCGCGCGAGCGAGTTGGCGCCATGTGACCGAGGAGCGCATCGACATTGATTCGCGCAATGCGCGTCGCGCAGTCGCTGACGCCGTAGGGGAGCACGAGAGTCCCTCGGTAGATGAGCCCGCCGCATGAGTAGACGACGTTGGGGACGTATCCGTTGCGCTCGTCCTCCTGTGGCGCAATCAGGGGACCGGGATAGGTCGCGATGACTTTGGTCGGATCCTGGAGATCAAGGAGGATGGCACCGATCACATACCTGCGCATGGGGCCGGCTCCGTGGGTGAGCACGAGCCACCCATCATCCGTTTCCATGGGCGGACCGCAGTTGCCCACATGGATGAGCTCCCAGGGCTCCGTGGCGACGTGGAAGGTCACGTAGTCATCCCAGTGGTATCCATCTGAGGAGTAGGCAATCGAGTTCGTTTCGCGGTCCCAGCGCGAAAGAGCCATGTGAGTTCCCTCGATGAGTCGCGGGAAGAAGGCCACGCCCTTGTTGCGCACGGCGATGCCGGAGAGGGGCATGGACGTGAAGATCCGGAAATCCTCTGTCTCCAAGATGCGGGAAACGACTCGGGTGCCGTCAAAGCCGGTGTAGGACGCGCGATAGAGCACGCTTCCTCGCTCGTCTGTGAAGCGGGTGAAGCGTGCATCCTCGATTCCTCGCCGCTCATCGGTCGACGTTGGCCAGAGCACGCGCTCGCTCAAGTCAGTCGAGGGATCGAAGTCGACCTCGTAGCTGCTCGTGCTGAGTGACTGCAGCAACTCGGTGAGCAGTGTGTGATCCTCGACGGGCGTGGGATGAGGCAGAGCGTTGAGTCGGGAGATGAGATCCTCGGGCGTGAAGGTGTCGGGCAGCATGCCGAGCACGAACTGCAGGTCGGCCGAGTCAATGCCCGCGTCGGTGGCGGCCTGATGGAGGACTCGACTGCGCAGTGCCGTGAATCGCGTGGCGCGCGTCGATGCAAACCGTGATGGGGGATCGATCAGGATGTCCCCATCGGGTCGCAGGGTCCCGGTGCGAAAGACCAGCGAGGAGATGTGACCCTCGCCCACTGCTCGCACGCTCATGATGACTCGGAGTTCTCCCGACTGCGAGCCCGACTGGTCGGGATGAATCGTGAGCGAGGGGTTGAAGTAGGCCGTGGATTCGAAGGCATACTCCTGCGTCAGGTAGGCACCGATCAGCGTGCGGCGGGCGGGGGAGGTCGTGCCAGTCCCTTCCACGAGCGTCTCGACGGCCGCGTAGTGCTCCTGGAGGTGCCTCTCGAGGTTGCGGTGGCGCGAACTGAAGTCCAGGAGTGTGCGCTCAAGCGTCTCGTGGACCTGCTCCTCCGTTAGAGCCATGCAGCGGGCGACGAGCTCTCGGGCGCGGGAGGTGCCCCTGATGAGTTCTTCCTCGCCAGGGATGAAGAGCCTGCAGAGCACTCGATGTGGATCTCCGCGCATCACGATGTCAGTGCGGTCCACGATGTCCACTAGTGCACGCTCATGGAGTCAAGCGAATTGCTGAGTTGGCCCACCGCCGAGAGGTAGGCCAGGGTCGACTCCGCCCCGCAATTGGGGTTGTATCCCTTTGCGGTCAAGCCATCGAAGCCGGCGCCCGTGCGCGGATCGTGCATCCAGACACCGACGTCGTTGACGCCGTAGAACCACATCGCTCCGCGTCGACCGATGTCGAGCCAGCGGGTGTCGGATGTCGCCTCGAAGGCCGTGAGGCAGGCATCCACCAGGTGTGCCACCTCAAGTGGCTGTTGATCGAAGGCAGGGAGGGGATCACCGGGAGCCCAACCAGCATTTCCGATCGGTGAGAGGTGACCGTCCGGGGTCTGGAGTCGGGTGAGCCAGTCGAGCATCTCGAGGCCTTGATCGAGTGTGTCGCTCTCGTCAAGGTGCAGCCCCGCGGCGATTACGACCTGAGGAATCACCGCGTTTGCGTAGGTGAGACGTGATTCTGGCCAGGGGATCGAGGCATCCTGGCTTCCCACCATCATGTCGCGGGCATCGGCGAGGAGTTCCAGGGCTGCGGTGTTGGTGGGGAAGAGGCGCAGGTACTCGGCGGCGCCCAGTGCGGCGTGAGCCATGGACCTGAGATAAGGGCTGCGCCTCGCGCCGGAGAGCCCAAAGGCCCCGACGGACCTCTCGATGCGGTCGAGATTGCTGCTTCGGCCGATGACCGTCCCCCACGCCCATAGCGCCCGCCCCCAGTGGTCGCGGAGATCCGCCTCGCCCGACCAGACGCCATCGAAGCTCTGCCGGTTGATGATGGAGCCATCGGCCTGCTGGGCCTCGTCGAGGAAGTCCAGGCAGATATCGGCGAGTGGATCTACCTCCGGGGGAGCCAATGGATCCCGTGCGATGACGATCAACGCACGAGCGACATCGTCGACGCAGTAGCCGTGTTCGGGGAGCGGTGACTGGCCGGTGCAATGCTCGAAGACCCCGCGCGGGGTGGCCAGCGCGAGCAGATGGTCGTAGTTCATGCCGACGCTGCCATGGGAGAGTCAAATGCTTCTTCAGCTTCGCGGCCTCTCCAGAGCCGATCCGCGAGCGACAGGTAGCCCTCTGCGACCCTGCGCCAGTCGAGGTCCTCGGCGAGAGTCTTGCTCCGCTCGCGCATGCGTTCGCTTGCGGCGCCATCGCGGAAGATGTGCTCCACCGCATCGGCGATGGCGATGGGATCACGATGGTCGACGAGCACACCAGCGCCGGATCCGAGGAGCTCTGCGGCGTGGGGGAATCGGGTTGCGACGACAGGGCCCCCGGCAGCGATCGCTTCAACGAGCACCCCCGAGGTGATCTGGTCGCGCGAATCGTAAGGGAGCAGGAAGAGCGAGGATTCGCTGATGAGTTGCGACAGGCCCTCATCGCTCAGGTACGCGTCAGCGAGGGTGACTGAGTCGGCCACGCCGAGCTTGCGTGCCAGATCGATGAGCGACTGCCGATAGGTCTCTCCTTCGGCGTGCCGGACGTTGGGGTGAGTCGCACCCGCGATGACATATTCGCCTGCGACGCCGCGATCTCGGAGTAGGGCCATCGCCCTGATGCCCCACTCGAGGCCCTTGCCGTGGCCGAGGAGTCCCCAGGTGAGGATGCGATGCGACGTGGTGCCCTCGTCGGCGCGACGTAGGTGCCACAGGGCCGTTGCGCCGTGCGGGATCATGGTGAGCGTGCCTGGGCGCACGGCGAAGTCCCGGACGAGCCGCCGATAGGCAGAGTGCGACAGCACCACAATCGCGTCTGAAAGATCGAGAATTCCCTGCAGCGCTCTGCGCTGCCCTCCGGTAGCGACCGAGGGGACCGTGTGCAAGACCGTGATCACCGGCGTGGCCAAGGCCCCGATGAGGTCCACGATGCCATGCCCGTCCGGACCATCCCAGATGCCGAATTCGTGCTGGAGGATCACGGCATCGAAGGAGTCCAGGAGATAGCCCGTGACACGCAGATCCTGGAAGCCCCGGTGCCGATGGAGGATCGCGTCATGGGGAGGGCTCTCGGGCCCACCTGGCAGATCCACCATCTCCACCGAGGCACCCGTATGCGTGAGCTCACGCGTCAGTGACTCTGCGAATGTGGCAATGCCGCACTGGGTTGGCGGGAAGGTGCTGACCATGGCGATCCTGGGAAGCACGTGGGCTCCTTTCGGGTTCAGTCACTGACCGCGGGCGCGGGCAGGGCGGTGATCACGACGTTGGATTCGTAGCTGCGGATGCTCTCGTCGAAGGCGCCGCCGCAGGTGATGAGCACGAGCCGGTAGTCACCCGTAAGTGCGAAAATTCGTGGCGCTTCGGCGGGCAGTAGGGACTTGTCGATCAACTCGACCGAGTCGACGATGAACTCGTGCGTCGTTCCGTCTTGAGCAGTGACGGTGATGGTCGATCCGAGCGGGAGTTCTTCTATGCCGAAGAGCGCCCCGCTCCCCTGGGTTGCGGAGTCGCGGTGCCCGACGATGACGGTGGAGCCGTAGCTCGCACCCAGCCTTCGACTCCCGTCGTACCAGCCCGTCTCCAAGACGTCCTCGGGCACCACGACGCCGCGACTTGCATCCATCGACGTGGTCACGACGGGGCTCTCCACGCCCAGATCGGGAATGCTCAGGCTGATGGGCTCCCGGTCACGAGCTACCGCGAGGAGGTCGGGTGCAGCCGTCGGTGATGCATTCGGCTCCGGCGGTGATGCCTTGGGCTCCGTCGGCAGCGCCTCGGGCTCCGTCGGCAACGCCTCGGGCTCCGGCCTAGGGCGTGTGGTCACATCCATGTGATCGCTGGGTTGCAGATCGTCGTAGAAGGCGTTGGCTGCGGGCGGGGGCCCCCCGCCCGCAGCCAAC
>CAJBMR010000199.1 GCA_903954205.1 uncultured bacterium
CGTACTCCTTCTTGACCTTCCCCCGGGCACCGGCGATATCGCCATTTCGACCGCGCAGTTGCTCCCCGGTTCACAGGTCGTGGTCGTGACCACACCCCAGGCGGCCGCAGCCGAGGTGGCCGTGCGTGCAGGGATGCTCGCGGGCCAGACCCACCAGAAGGTGGTCGGCGTTGTCGAGAACATGAGCGGATTCCCCTGCCCCCACTGCGGCGAGCCCATCGATCTCTTCGGCATCGGCGGAGGCACGCGGGTTGCGGAGGAACTCAGCGCCGGACTCAGCACGCAGGTGCCACTGCTCGGCCGCATTCCCTTCGACGTACGTCTGCGCGAGGGCGGTGACCAGGGCGCGCCACTCGTGCTCACCGACCCGTCGTCGCCGGCTGCGGCATCGCTCATCGAGCTCGCCACGAGCCTCGCGCGGAAGCCGCGTGGGCTCACGGGAGTCCCGCTCGATATCTCGCCAGCCGGTCGCGCGTAGCGGACGACTACGTCGCGTCTGGATCGAATCGCGCGGGGGTCGAGCCCGCACCACCTGACGACGTGCCCGAGGACGGCTTGCGCGTGGTGTCTGGCGCATCGTCGTCAAAGATTCCCGCCACCATGCGCTTGGGGTGGAGATCCTGGAGGTCGCGCAGCGCATCTTGCGCTCCCGCGAAATCGACACCCGCCGAGTCGGCAAGATCCTTGCGCGCATTGCTGGCCATCGCGCGCACATTGCGCAGCGTGCGGGCGGCATCGGCGGCAGCGCGAGGAAGCCGCTCGGGCCCGAAGACGAGCAGGCCGAGCACCGCGAGGATGAGGATCTCGCCCAGCCCGATGTCGAACACGTAGGTCAGAGTACGCCGAGCCCCCGGGATCCCGCGCGGCCCGCGGTCAGCGGTCCTCCCGGCTCCCCAGAACGACCGTCGTATCGAAGGCCCGGTCGCCTCGGCGCGCCTCCACGGGCACCTCCTCACCGGGGAGCCGATCCCGGATGGCTACGACGAGCTCGTCAGCGTCCGCCACGTCGCGCCCAGCCAGCCTCAGGATGACGTCGCCGGCGCGCAGGCCCGCGCTCTCCGCGGGCCCGCCGGGGGTCACGGTGTCGAGCAGGGCACCGGGCCCCGGGAAGGACGTATCGAGAGTGACGCCCATGATGGGCGTGCGCGAGGAGCCCGTCGCGATGATCTCCTCGGCGATGCGCACCACCGCGCGCGCGGGAATCGCGAACCCGAGGCCGATGCTGCCGGCGCCGGGTGCCCGGGCGAGGGTCGCCATCGACGACGCCATGCCGACGAAGCGGCCCTCGCCATCGATCACGGGGCCACCGGAGTTGCCGGGGTTGATGGGGGCGTCGGTCTGGATGGCGCTGATGTAGGAGACCTCATCGGCCTCACCCACCGTCACGGGCCGATCCACAGCGCTCACGATGCCTGTCGTCACGGTGAAGTCGTAGCCCAACGGGGCTCCAATCACCACAACCGAGTCACCCACCGACACCAAGGAATCGCCCGCGCTCAGAGGAGGAAGAGCCTCGTCGTCGATGCGCAGCACCGCGACGTCGTAGCTCACATTGCGCCCAATGATCTCGGCGCTCTGGCGACGACCGTCACTCAGCACGACGTCGACGGTCCCGTCATTGGCAACCGCCGCATCGATGACGTGGTTGTTGGTTACGACGTAGCCGTCATTGCGCAGCACGAAGCCTGATCCCGAGCCCGATTCAGCGCCCGCGTCGACGATGACGGAGACGACCGAGGGCAGCGAGGCTCGCACGACCCCCGCGATCGTCTCGGGGCCGCTGAGCACAGGGTCTCGGTCAGATCCGGGCACCACGACCGCGGCGCCCTCCTCGCGGTCCGTCAGGGCGGCGACGCTCAGGCCCACCGCGCCGCCAAGGAAGCCGAGGACAAGGGCAGCAACGAGGCCGACGACCGCCAGGATGGCGATGTGGGCCCCCCTGAGGGGACCGCGCCGGGCTGGGGTCACGACCTGATGGTCCCATCCCGGACGAGCAGGAGGCGGGCCAGCCCGACAGGGGCCGTCCCTGTCGGTCGCCGGGGCCCTAGGCTGCCCACGTGACCGATGTCAGCCTGCCCCCCAGCCCGCTCACCTGGGCCTACGCCGACGACTGGGCGGAGGAGCCTCCCGAGGTCGCCGAGGCCCGACGCCGTGCCCGCGAGATGGGCGCACCCGTCCCGAGTCGCGCCGTAGGAGCCCTGCTTCGATCCCTGGTCGCAGCCACGCGAGCCCAGTCCGTCGTCGAGGTGGGTTCAGGCACCGGCGTGACCGGCGGCTGGATTCTCGCGGGGCTCCCCGCAGAGGGCGCGCTCACCACCGTCGATCCGGACTCCGCGCTGCAGACCGCCGCGCGGGACACCTTCACGCGGATGGGCGTGAGCCACACTCGGGTGCGCACCATTGCGGGAGCACCACGAGCGGTGCTCCCCCGCCTGAGCGACGGCGCCTACGACGTTGTCGTCATTGGTCCCGGCACAGAGGCCGACGGCGAAGACGGTCATGCACTGCTTGCCGAGGCGCACCGGCTGCTCAGCCCGGGCGGAAGCCTCGTCATCACACCGGTCTTCGGTGCGGAAGGCATGCTTGCGAGCCGACATGATCTGGTCCAGCACCTGCGCGACGATCCGGAGTGGACCGCCAGCGTCATGACCGTGGGCGAGGGAGTGGTCCTCGCCGTGCACCGGCCGTAGACACCACGCTCCCCGCGCATGACAAGGGCCCCGGCTCCATAGGAGCGGGGGCCCGAGGGAGCGGGTTAGGGGATGGCGGCGATCAGTTTTTCGCCCAGCTCCTTGACCTCGGCTGCATTGAGCTCAACCACGAGGCGGCCACCACCTTCGAGCGGCACGCGCATGACGTAGCCACGGCCCTCCTTGGTGACCTCCATAGGACCGTCACCGGTCCTCGGCTTCATGGCAGCCATGGTGTCCCCTTCCGTACATCAGAAGGCTCCATTATCTCCTACCGGATGATTCCCCCGGCGGCCGGGTCGCACCCCCGCGGACATGACATCCCTCGAGGTGATCATCGACGACACCCATCGCCTGCATGGCGGCGTACGCGGATGTGGGACCGATGAAGCGCCAGCCGCGCCGACGCAGCAGCTGGGCCAGGCGTAGCGACTCCGTTGTCTGCGCAGGCACGTCCGCCAAGCTGCGCGGCACGGGATTCGGCGTCGCGCACGACCACACAAGGGCGTCGAGGACCCCTTCGCCTTCCTCCGCACGCCACTGGCTCAGCAGGCGCGCGTTGCCGACGACGGCTTCCACCTTGCCCCGGTGTCGGATCAACGCAGGATCGCTGGCCAGGCGCTCGATATCGGAGTTGTCGAAAGCGGCAACCACCTCGATGTCGAAGTCGGCGTACGCCGCGCGGAAGGCCTCGCGTCGGCGCAGGATGGTGAGCCACGAGAGTCCGGCCTGGTAGGCCTCCAGGCACAGTCGCTCGAAGATCGCACTGTCACCGCGGACGGCGCGACCCCACTCGGTGTCGTGATAGGAGCGATAGTCCTGCGGTGCGTCACCCCAGGGGCAGCGAGCCAGCCCGTCGTCCCCGACGACGGGACCGGTCACGGTGCGGCGGGGCCCTCGTCGGCCCTCGTGCCGCGGAGGCGATCGATCTCGGCGTCACGCGCCTGGATCTCCAGGGCGAGCCTGTCGACGAGCACGTCGACGTCCTCCATCCGGTAGCCGCGGAGCGCTTGCTCAAGACGGACGTCCTCGATGTCCGAGGCGCTCAGGGCACCGACGGGGACTTCGGGGGCGACACCGACAGCGCCCGTGCCCTCCGGGGCAACCTCGGGAAGGCCATCACGCCATCGTCCCGAGAGAAGGAGCGCGGCACCGCCGATCACCGCCACACCCACCACGAGGAAGAGCAACCCCATCACGCCTCCGGCCATGGCTCCCATCCTTACCTGTCCCGAACATCGCCCGCACGGGGCCCTCACAAACGGCACACAGGATGGGGGCGAGCCGACACGTGACAGGCGAGACACGCCTGGGCCGCCGGCTCGCGAGATGGAGGAAACGAGATGACGAAGACCAGGATCGCCGCCATCGTCGCGGCCGCCACGCTGGGGGCGGCTGCCTTCACCGGCGCCGCAGTCGCCTTGGCCGCGAATGACACGCCTACTCCGTCGGCAAGCGAGTCGGCACCGTCGCGCGGCATGGACGGACAAGGCCGCAGCGAGCAGGGTCGGGGCGAGTCCGGCATGCGCGGACCGGCTGGACACGGCCCGGGTGGATTCGGACCCGGTGGATTCGGACCCCGTGGATTCGGACCCGGTGGACACGGCCCGGGTGGACATGGTCCCGGCGAGCGCGGACCCGAGGGGTACATGCTGCATAGCGAGGGCGTAGTCGAGTCGACTGACGGTTCCTTCGTCACCGTCCGCATGCAGGAGGGCGAGGTCACCGCAGCCTCAGCCACGTCGATCACCGTGAAGAGCGCGGACGGCTACTCCTCGACCTACGTCATCAACGACGCGACAGTCGTCGAGCGCGACGGCGCCGAGGGGGCGCCCGAGATCGGCGACACCGTCCATGTGCGCGCCCAGGTGAAGGACACCGCAGCCACCGCCGAAGACATTCACGCTCTTTCCCCCGAGAAGGCGAAGGAGCTCGAAGAGCAGCGCAGCGCCATGGAGGACTGGATGGCCGAGCGACCGGGGGGTCCGGCGAGTCCTGGGAAAGCCTGACCGGTGGAGTGACCCCCCGGTCACCCAGGCATCAGGCCGAGGATCGGGGGGATCGCGCCCCCGCCCTGGAAGGGGTTGCTCAGTTCCACGGTGAAGTAGAA
>CAJBMR010000200.1 GCA_903954205.1 uncultured bacterium
TCTCAAGCGATGTCGAGAACACCATCGTGCCGCAGTTGCTCAGCGAGATCGATGGCGTCGAGAGCCTCGAGAACGTCATCGTCATCGGTGCCTCCAACCGCGAGGACATGATCGACCCGGCCATCCTGCGCCCCGGGCGTCTGGATGTGAAGATCAAAATCCAGCGACCGGATGCAGAGGCGGCACGCGACATCCTCAGCAAGTACCTCACCCCTGGGCTGCCGCTCCACGCGGATGATCTCGGCGAGCATGGCGGTGACGCCGAGAGCACCTGTGCGGCCATGATTCAGCGCGCTGTCGAGCGGATGTACTCGGAGGAGGATGAGAACCGCTTCCTCGAGGTCACCTACGCCAACGGTGACAAGGAAGTCCTCTACTTCAAGGACTTCAACTCCGGCGCCATGCTGGAAAACATCGTTTCCCGAGCCAAGAAGATGGCCATCAAGGACTTCCTGGACGTGGGCCAGAAGGGCATCCGTGTCCAGCATCTGCTTTCTGCCTGCGTCGACGAGTTCCGTGAGAACGAGGATCTGCCCAACACCACCAACCCGGATGACTGGGCGCGGATCTCGGGCAAGAAGGGCGAGCGCATCGTCTTCATCCGGACGCTCGTCCAGGGCAAGCAGGGCACGGAGGCCGGGCGTCTGATCGACACGGTGTCCAACACCGGCCAGTACCTCTGATTGCCGGTAGTGCCGTGAGCGTGCACCGTGTGATGGGAATCGAGACCGAGTACGGCATCAGCGTGCCGGGCCACCCCCACGTCAATGCCATGACCACGTCATCGGCGGTGGTCACGTCGTACGACGGAATCGCGGTGGGGGACAGGCGGCATCGCGCGCGATGGGACTTCGACGAGGAACACCCTCTGCGCGACGCCCGCGGGTATGACATGTCGCGAGCCGAGGCCGACCCGAGCCAGCTCACCGATGACGATCTCGGGCTTGCCAATCTCATCCTCACGAATGGGGCGCGGCTGTACGTCGATCACGCTCACCCCGAGTACTCGAGCCCCGAGATCACCAATCCGCGTGACGCGGTGCTGTGGGATCGAGCCGGCATGGAAATCATGGCCGACGCTGCTGAGGCAGCCACGCGCTCCGGTCCCTTCACTATTCAGCTCTACAAGAACAACACCGACAACAAGGGTGCCTCTTACGGATGTCACGAGAACTACCTCATGCGACGTAGTACGCCCTTCACCGACATCGTGCGCGATCTCACTCCCTTCTTCGTCACGCGCCAGATTTTTTCCGGGGCCGGACGCGTCGGCCGCGGTCAGGAGGGGAAGGAGGCTGGATTCCAACTCTCGCAGCGTGCGGACTTCTTCGAAGTGGAAGTGGGCCTGGAGACCACGCTCAAGCGCCCCATCATCAACACGCGAGACGAGCCGCATGCGGACCCGGAGCGTCACCGGCGCCTCCACGTGATCGTCGGAGATGCCAATCTCGCCGAGGCCGCGACCTATCTGAAGATGGGCAGCACCTCTTTGGTCCTGGCGATCATCGAGGCCGGCGGACTTCGCTCGGAATTGACGCTCGCCGATCCTGTCCGCGAGATCCACGCGGTTTCGCACGACACCACGCTGCAACACCGACTCACGCTCAAGGATGGTCGCCGGCTCACAGCTCTTGAGATCCAGCGTGCTTATCTCGAGGCCGCCGCGGAACTTGCCGAGAGCCAGGCGGTGGCAGGAGTGGACGCGCAGACAGCAGACATCCTGGCTCGCTGGGATCGAGTGCTCGTCGATCTCGCGGAGGATCCGCGGCTCGCTGCGGACCGGGTCGATTGGGCGGCGAAGCTCAGCCTGATCGATGGCTACCGCCGGCGCGACTCCCTCGGTTGGGACAGCGCGCGCCTTGAGCTTGTCGACCTCCAGTACGCCGACATCCGAGCGACGCGTGGATTGGCCCTGAAGCTTGAGGCGGCCGGGCGACTGGAACGCCTCACATCGGTCGAAGACGTGACCAGGGCTCGGGAGTATGCGCCGACGGACACCCGAGCGTACTTCCGCGGCGAATGCCTGCGTCGCTACGGTGACGCGGTCGCGGCGGCCTCGTGGGACTCCGTAATCTTCGACATCCCCGGCCAGGACGCCCTTCAGCGCGTCCCCACCCTTGAGCCGGTCCGCGGCACACGGGACCACGTGGGTGGGTTGCTGGATTCGGCCCGCACCGCCGAGGAGCTTCTCGAGGCCCTGCGCGCTACCTGACGCAA
>CAJBMR010000201.1 GCA_903954205.1 uncultured bacterium
CCATCATTATCCTCAATCCGGCGGAGCCACCCATCATCATGCGCAACACCGTGTTTGGGGCGCTCCCTGAGGGCACTGGCCACGAGGCCGTCCTGGAGTCGATCTACGCCATGGAGAAGGACGTCGCGCAGTACGTACCGGGCTATCGCTTGAAGAATCCGCCCGTCATCGAAGAGGGGCCCTACAACACCCCGGGTGGCGTCGTCCCACACCGAGTGGTCGTCCTACTAGAGGTGGAGGGTGCCGGTGACTACCTGCCCACCTACGCCGGCAACCTTGACATCATGACCGCCGCCGCCATGCGCGTCGGCGAGGCCATCGCGGAGCACCGAGGAGTGACGGCATGACGACCACCGACTATCGCCTCATCGATTCGACACTGCGCGACGGATCCCACGCCATCAGCCACCAGTACTACGCCGAGGACGTCATCAAGATCGTCGCGGGCCTCGACCGCGCAGGCGTGCAGGTGATCGAGATCGCCCACGGCGACGGTCTCGGCGGCTCGAGCTTCAACTACGGATTCTCTGCCGTCCCAGAGAAGGAACTCATCGCCCAGGCGTGCGAAACGACGCAGCAGGCTCAGATCGCCTGTCTCATGCTGCCGGGCATCGGCCTAGCCGATGACCTCCGCGAGGTCCGCGAGCTCGGCGTATCCGTCGCGCGCATCGCCGTGCACTGCACCGAGGCCGACATCACCGAGCAGCACATCAAGGTGGCCAAGGAACTGGGGATGGAGGCGATCGGCTTCCTCATGATGTCCCACATGAACTCCCCCGAGGGCCTGGTCGAGCAGGCACTGCTCATGCAGTCCTACGGCGCCGACACGATCTACATCGCCGACTCCGCAGGTGCCATGACCGTGGAGGATGTCCGCCGCCGCGTGAGCGCTCTGGTGAAGGCCCTCGACATCCCCCTCGGCGTACACGCGCACAATAATCTCTCCATGGCCGTGGCCAACTCCATTGCCGCCTACGAAGAGGGTGCCAAGAACCTCGACGGCACCTCAGCAGGGCTCGGTGCTGGCGCCGGCAACTGCCCCACGGAAATCCTTGCGGCGGTCTCTACCAAGTACGGCATCGAGACAGGAGTCGATCCTCTGATCCTCATGGATGTGGCCGAAGAGGTGGTGCGACCGCTCATGCCGCGCCAGCAGGTGATCGACCGGGCAGGGCTGCTGCTGGGCTACGCGGGTGTCTACGGCAGCTTCCTGCTCCATGCGGAGCGTGCCGCCGATCGCTACAACGTGCCGGTCTCCGAAATCCTTCTCGAACTCGGGCGCCGCCAGGTCGTGGGCGGCCAGGAGGACATGATCATCGACGTCGCACTCGAACTCGCTCGCAAGCACGCCGAGGCGGAGGTGATCGCATGAGCCTGCCCACACAGGAGGCTGCCACACGATTGACAACAGCCGTCCGTGATCGCACAGCCACAACGGCACTCACGGGCGATTACGGCGACTTCGACATCCCGACGGCATACGACGTACAGGCGCTCGTCGTCGCGGACCGGATTACCCAGGGGCACCGCGTCGTGGGAGCCAAGCTCGGTCTCACCAGCGAGGCGAAGCAGAAGCAGATGAATGTCAGCGAGCCGCTCTACGGCTGGCTGACGAATGACCTGCGCATCGAGCCAGGCGAGCCTCTCGTGGTCGAACGCTTCATCCAGCCGCGCGTCGAGGCC
>CAJBMR010000202.1 GCA_903954205.1 uncultured bacterium
ATCAGTACGACAACGCCCAACGCGTCGATGAGACAGGATTCGGCAAGCGACTCGACACCTACCGAGTGGAGAGAGACGAGTTGCAGGGAGCCATCGATGGCCTTCTCGCCGATGCGGCGCTCCGGCAGCAGATGGCCGAGATCTCCGAGCAGATTCGCGCAGAGGACGGCGTGCGTCGTGAGGCTGAGATCATCGCCGACCTCGGCGTCACCACGATGCGCTGATGGACCCGGACCTCTTCGAGCAAGACCTCCACGCGATTCCCGATCGTCTCGAGCTTCTCGCGGCGAGCCTCGAATCCCACACACCATGGACAGGTCTGGCTTCCCGTCGGCCGCTGCTCACGGGCATGGGCTCGTCCACCTACGCCGCACGCACCGCAGCAGGGTGGCTGCGAGCTGAAGGCGTCGAGGCGATCGTCGAACTCGCCTCCAGCGATCCGGGCTGGCCCGGTGGACCCGGCGAATCCGCCGTACTCATCTCTGCGTCCGGCGGATCCGCCGAGACGTTGGAGCGGGCCGATCGGCTCGACGCAGGCACGCAGCAGGTGGCCCTGGTCAATCGCGAGGAGTCCCCCCTTGCCTCCCACGCTGATGTCGTCGTCCCCATGCTGGCCGGAGACGAGGTCGGTAGCGTGGCATGCCGCACGTACAGGCACACCGTTGCTCTGCTCCTCGCACTCGGCAAGGACCCTGCCCTTGTCGCCCAGGAGTGCCGGCACGCGGCAGTTCTCACCCGGACGCTCCTCGCAGACACAGCGTGGCTAGACGCCATCGATGAAGCGCTCTCGCCGGCAGAGACGACCTATTGGATCGCACCTGAGAGCCGCATCGGGTCAGCGCTCCAGTCGGCACTCATGGTCCGCGAGATCCCGCGCCGACGGGCCGTGGCCTGCGAGACGGGCGATTGGAGTCACGTCGACGTCTACCTGACTCTGACAACCGACTACCGCTGTGTGATGTTCACGGGGTCACGCTGGGACAGCCAGGCCGCCGACTGGATGCGCAAGCGAGGCTCGCTGGTCGTCAGTGCAGGTGAGCCGTTGGGAGTGCCGGGAGAGATTCATCTCCCCATGCCTGGCAGCCAGATTACGCGCAAGCTGGCGGAGCCGCTGGTGGCGGAGCTACTCGCCCTCAGATGGTGGCGGAGAGCACCCGTCGAGGTGCCGTAGTGCTCCGGGACGAGGTGAGCCGGGATCTGGCTGGGAGCTCCGTGGACGCGTTGGTGCCTGCACTTCGTGCAGGTGCATTCCTGGGATGGATCGACGTGGAGGACGTTGCGGAGCTCGGTCCCCGCAGCGCCGTGGGAATCATCCGCGTGAGCGATGACCGCAGGATCATCGTGCCGCTGGTGAAGGACGGCGGTTGGCGACGCGCAGAGGCCTCGGACGCAATCAGCCTCGACGTCCTACTAGCACAAGATCCCCTTGTCCTACGCCAGGTGAACGCGGCTCCAGATGTCAGTCCCCACCGCGAGCGCTCCATAGACGTCGACATGTCCAACGACGTACGGGTCATCGACGACACCGTCATCGCGAAGTGGCAGTTGCTCGACGAGGCCGGCTCAATGGCGGGTTCACGGGTCGTCGAGCATCTCGCCGAGGCGGGCTTCACCGAGATGCCGGATCCCATCGCAAGTCTGTCGTGGCATGACCGCCTGCTGGCATCACTGACGCGCTACCTGCCCGAGGCAAAGGACGGCTGGGAGTGGATGCTCGACGACGTACGGCTCATGCTGGAGGGTGCACAGGGGCCGCCGGACTGGCCCACCAGCATCGGTGAGCTCACCGGGCGTCTCCACGCGGCAGCCGCGA
>CAJBMR010000203.1 GCA_903954205.1 uncultured bacterium
CAGTTGCTCCCACCAGTGCCCGACGACGTACTCCGGCACATAGACGGTGACCAGGTCGCGAGGACTCTCGCGACGCAGCCTCTTGATGTAGTCGATGATGGGACGGGTGATCTCGCGGTACGGGGACTCGATGACCCGCAGCGTGACGGGAATTTCCCGGCGCTCCCAGTCCCGGCGCAACGCGGCGGTATCCGCAGGATCCACGTCCACGGTGAGTGCCTCGAGCGTGTCATGGCGCGTGGCGCGGGCATAGGCAAGTGCGCGCAGGGCGGGTTTGTGAAGCTTCGAAATCAGCACAATGCCATGCACGCGCGAGGGCAGGGTGACGTGTACATCGTCACCCACAGCAAGTTCCTCGCGGACTCGCTCGTAGTGGCGATGGATCGCCTGCATGATCAGGAAGATCACTGGCATGGCGACCACGACAATCCAGGCGCCCTGCATGAACTTGGTTACGAGCACCAGCGCGAGGACCAGGCCGGTAAGCACCGCGCCGAGTGCATTGATCGCACGGGACCTGAGCATCTTGCCGCGCTGCTCCGGTGATGGATTAGCGCGCAGTTGTCGGTTCCAGTGCCGAAGCATGCCGATCTGTCCGAGCGTGAAGGCGACGAAGACCCCGATGATGTAGAGCTGGATGAGCGAGGAGACATCAGCCTGGAAGACAATCACGAGAACGATCGCGAAGCCCGCCAGCACGATGATGCCGTTGCTGTAGGACAGGCGATCGCCGCGCGTATGCAACTGCCGGGGTAGGTAGCCGTCACGCGCCAGGATCGAGCCGAGGACGGGGAATCCATTGAACGCCGTATTGGCCGCGAGCGCGAGGATCAACGCCGTAGCAAGGGAGATGATCAGGACCGCGATGCCGAAATCGCCGAAGACGGCCTGGGCCACCTGGACGATCACCGTCTTTTGGGGTTGGCCGTCCGGCAGGCCGACGAGATCCGCGTCGTCGCCTGTCACCTTCACGCCGGTCGACAGCGCGAGCCACGTAATGGAAGCGAACATCGCCATGGAGATGACGCCAAGGAGCAGCAGGGTCGTGGCCGCGTTTCGGGACTTCGGCTTGCGGAAGGACGGCACTCCGTTGGCAATGGCCTCGATCCCGGTGAGGGCCGTGGTGCCCGACGAGAATGCCCGGGCGACCAGGAAGGCCAGAGCGAGCCCTGTGACCTCGTCCTGAGCGATGATCTCCCAGCCTGCGCTCTCCGCCGTGAGATCAGCGCCCATGATGGTGCGCACGATGCCCGTGCCCACCATGATCGCGATAGACGCGATGAACAGGTAGGTGGGGATAGCGAAGGCCATGCCCGACTCGCGGATGCCGCGCAGGTTGACGAGCGTGATCACGATGATGATGCCCACCGCCCACCACGCGGCGTGATCGGATATGACGGGGAAGACAGAACCCAGATTCGCCACTGCGGCCGAGATCGATACTGCGACGGTGAGCGTGTAGTCCACCAGAAGGGCGCTGGCGGTGAAGACACCCCACTTCGGGCCCAGGTTCTCCGAGACCACGGTGTAGTCGCCGCCACCCCCGGGGTAGGCGTGGACGTTCTGTCGATACGACGCCACAACGACGAAGTAGAGGAGCGCGACCGCGGCTGCCACCAACGGCCCGAACGAATACAGGGAGAACCCGCCTAGCGCCAGGACGATGAGGATCTCCTGGGTCGCGTAGGCATTGGACGACAGGGCGTCGCTGGCGAAGATGGGTAGGGCGATGCGCTTGGGGAGCAGAGTCTCCCCGATGCGATCACTCCGCAGGGCTCGACCGAAGAAGAACCGCTTCACGGTGTCCACCACGGGCACGAGGAGCATGCTAGGTCCTTGGCCTCCCCCACCCGACCACCGACCCGCAGACAATCGAGCGGCGTGTACCGTCTGCCGTGTGCATGTGGTCATCCTCGGCTGCGGCCGCGTGGGCTCACTTCTCGCTGACCGTCTCGACGATGCCGGTCATTCCGTCGCGATCGTCGACCAGGATCCGCAAGCGTTTCGACGGCTGGGTACCCGCTTCTCCGGCACGACGATCAAGGGCATCGGCTTCGATCGTGAAACCCTCGAGAATTCAGGAATCGAGCGCGCCCACGCTTTCGCGGCGGTGAGCAGCGGGGACAACACCAACATCCTCGCGGCGCGTGTCGCTCGCGAAACCTACGGCGTCGAGCACGTGGTCGCCCGCATCTACGACCCTCGCCGCGCCGAGGTCTACCAGCGGCTCGGCATTCCCACTGTCGCCACCGTGTCCTGGACTGCTGGACAGATCATGCGCCGCCTTCTGCCACAGGGTGGCCTCGAGGAGTACCGCGATGCAAGCGGTCAGGTGCTCCTTTCCGAGATGCCTGTGCATGCGAGTTGGTACGGACATGCCATCTCCGACGTCGAGCTGTCGACGGGCGCGCGCGTGGCCTTCGTCAACCGCCTTGGCTCGGGCATGATTCCTGCTGCTGACACCGTCCTCCAGGACGGCGATCTCGTCCACTTCCTCGTCGCCTCCGACGACGCC
>CAJBMR010000204.1 GCA_903954205.1 uncultured bacterium
AGGAGACCCCGGCTGTCGCGGCGGAGATCTGGGATGAGCAGGACATCGCCAATCTCGCACTCACCACGGAGGCAATCCATCGGCACGGTGCCCTCGCCGGTCTTGAGCTGTTCCACGGCGGCTCCGCCAGTGTCAACGGCGCCTCGCGCGCGACCCGCATCGCACCGAGCGCCCAGGGCGCGGAGATCATCTGGGCCGCCGGGTCCCGGGAGATGTCGCTTGCCGATATCGAGCGCGTCCAAGTGGACTTCGTGACGGCTGCACGCCGAGCGCGCGATGCGGGCTTCGACATTGTCTACGTCTATGGCGCGCACGGGTATCTGCTCACGCAGTTCCTGTCTCCGGTGACCAATTGCCGCACTGATTCCTATGGAGGCTCGCTCGCAAATAGGGCACGCTTCCATCTCGAGACTGTGGAAGCGGTGCGCGATGCTGTGGGCAGCGACTGTGCGATCGCGACGCGCATGTGCATTGATGGCCGCGACAGCATTCCGGGCATCCACATCGACGAGATGCTGGAAGTCGTCGAGATGCTCGACCCTCTCATCGATCTCTTCGATGTCAACGTCGGCGCGTGGCCCGAGGACTCCGGCACCTCCCGCTACTACCCGGAGGGGCATGAGCGTCCCTGGGTGATGCGTGTCCGCGAAGCGACGGGCAAGCCGATCGTGGGCGTCGGCCGATACACCAGCCCAGATCTCATGGCCTCGATCATCCGCAGTGGAGCGGTGGATCTGATCGGAGCAGCGCGGCCAGCGATCGCCGACCCCTTCCTGCCGCGCAAGATCGCTGAGGGCCGCTACGGCGACATCCGCGAATGCACGGGTTCCAATATCTGCATTCTCAAGGAGGAATCCTTCGCGCATGTCGGATGCGTGCAGAATCCCACAGCGGGCGAGGAGTACCGAAGAGGTTGGCATCCGGAGGAGGTACCCCCCATTGATCAGCCCGAGCGAACGGCACTCGTGGTGGGTGCCGGACCGGCGGGCATGGAATGCGCCCTGACCCTTGCCCGCCGTGGCCTGGCAGCCGTGCACCTCGTGGATGCCGAGCCCGAGATCGGCGGCCACCTGCGCTGGACCCGGCAACTGCCGACGATGGGCGACTGGGGCCGCATCATCGACTGGCGTGCCATCCAGCTCCAGCAGGAACCGGCGGTCGAGGTCATTACCGGTCGTCGCCTGACGGCCGATGAGGTAGCGGACTACGGCGCCGACATCGTGGTCATTGCCACGGGCTCTCGGTGGGCCTCAGACGGCACTCAGCCCGGCACGGACGCGGTCATCGCCCGCGCAGATCGTGCCCTCACCGCTGAGCGCGTCATGGCGGGCGAACGCCCGGCAGCCGATCAACCGGTGGTCGTGTACGACGCGGAGGGCTACTACGTGGGTCCAGGCATCGCCGAGCTCCTGGCCCTGGAGGGCTACGACGTTCACCTCGTGACGAGTCACCCCGTGATCTCACCGGTGTCGGACGCGACACTGGAGGGTGACTTCCTGAGACGTCACCTGCACCAGCTCGGTGTGAGCATGCATACGGGCGTCGTTATCTCATCCCTCGCGGACGGGGACGTGCGTGGTGAGACATCGGTGGGTCAGGAATGGTCTCTGCCGGCGGCCTCGGTGGTGCTTGTCACCCACCGGCAATCAGACGATGGGCTGGCACGCGAACTGCATCACCAGGGAATGTCCGTGCACGTCATTGGTGACGCCTTGCTCCCGTCGATGGTGTCGGAGGCAGTCTTTGACGGCCACCGGCTCGCGCGTGAAGTCGACGGGCCGCATCCGGACTACCCATTGGCATATGCACGTGAGCGACCAGGTGGGGGAGCCTGACCCATGGACAGACTCGCAGATCGGACGCTCTCGGCGGCGAGCTTCGCTGCCGATGCGCGAGATGCGCCTCCGAGCGAAGCCGAAGTCGTCATCGTCGGCGGCGGGATCATCGGCTCGAGCATCGCCTACCACCTCGCACTCGAGGGTGTGACCGACGTCGTCGTGTGCGAGCGCAACACCTTCACCAGTGGGACCACTTGGCATGCCGCCGGTCTGATTGCCGGGGCCCGGGGGACCATCACCTTGACGGAGCTCGCGTCCTATGGGCGCTCCTTCTACTCCACCCTGGGCGAACTCAGCGGTCTTGACGTGGGGTTCACCGCGCCCGGATCGCTGAGCCTGGCGCGACG
>CAJBMR010000205.1 GCA_903954205.1 uncultured bacterium
AGCCCGCCTACCCCGAGCCGCCGAGCAACCCGCACGTCTCGGCGGGTCCGCGCAGCGACATGCCCTTCGACGCCATCGGCAAGGAGGGGCGTCGCTTCGTCACCATGGCGCTCACCCACGACCAGATCACCCAGGTCATGGGCGAGCCCGCGGTCGATCCGGTGCGCGTGGTCTGCGGATACGAGACGACCGATGATCTGCGCGAGCGCGCGGCGCTCGGCATCGCCGATCTCGAGGCCTGCGGTGGTTTCGAACGCTCGCTCATCTGCGTCGCGAGCCCGACCGGTGTCGGCTACGTCAACTACACCATCACTGAGGCACTCGAATACCTCACCCGGGGCAACTGCGCGACGATCGTGCCGCAGTACGCGCTCGTGCCGAGTGCCTTGGCGATGACCAAGACCCTCGACGGCGTCACCCTTACGCGCTATGTGCTTGAGGCAATCCAGGAGCGCTTGCAGTCGATCCCGGCGGAGCGTCGCCCGCGCGTGGTGCTCATGGGCGAGAGTCTCGGCGCCAACGTCGCCCTCGATGTCTCCACCGTGCCGGGGCCCTTCGTGGGGATCCCCGCGCTGGAGCACCTCGGGGTGAGCGGCGGCGTCTACTTCGGCGTGCCCTTCCGTAGCGAGTTCTGGCGGCGTTGGCGCGAGAATCCCGAGGCGATGGACCCCGAGCACGAGTTGCTGCTCGTCGCCGAGCCGAGCGAGGCACCGCCGCTGCCGCCCGGTCAGATGCGCCAACTGATGGTCGTGCACCACGACGACCCGGTCAACAAGTACGCCTACACGATGGTGCTGCAGCCTCCCTACTGGATGGGGCCGCCGACCACTCGCCCACCGATGGTGCCCCGCGAGACGCGCTGGCGCCCGATCACGAGCTTCGTCATCGCCACGGTCGATCTCAAGAACGGCATGAATTCCAAGCCGGGTTCCTTCGTCCGACGCGGACACGACTACCGGATCGAGGCACGCCTGGGCCTGCAGCGCTCCTACGGGCTGGCGTGCACCGACGAGCAGGCCGAGGCGATCGAGGAGGCGCTGCGCCACAACGAGACAGAGTGGGCAGCCCGGCGCATGATCGCGCGCAAGATGGACCGCGCACGCCGTTCGATCGCCGCCACGCTCGAGAAGTGGGGATCACCGCAGATCGACGTCGCCGACATCGATCCCGGTGCGATCGAGGAGCCCGAGACTGCGTTTGAGCGCTTCGGTCGGATCTCCGGACCGCCCGGGGCCTAACGGTGCGGGTCTAGCGGCGCGGCGGCACGAGCCGGTAGGACGCGACCGTGCCCGGGCCCTTCTCGTTGAGCGCCTGCACCTGGAGCGTGTAGCGCAGGCCCGGCCGCAAACTTGTCACGAGAGTCGTCGGCTCATCGAGATCCGACCAGGCCGACCAGGCCCCGCCCGCGCCCACGCGCACGACGTAGCCGAGGATCTCCGCCCCACCGTCGTCGGCCGGCGGATTCCATTGCACGGTCACGCGATAGGTCTTGCCCCGCTTCGTGAACTTGCCCTTGCTGAATCCGCTCACCGCGCCCGGTGTCGTGACGACATCACTCGGCATCACCAGGGGTGCGCTCGGCTGCGACATCGCGCCGGTCCCCGAGGAGTTCACCGCTGCGACGCGGAATTGGTACGTCGA
>CAJBMR010000206.1 GCA_903954205.1 uncultured bacterium
AGGGGATGGACGGAGTGCTCCGTCCATCCCCTGCGCGTGGAGACTACGAGACGAGAGTCACACCCGACCCCAGGCGCATGCCGTCGCTGAATACGTGAGTGCCCAGTGCGGAGTTGAGGACACCGGCCACCCCCGATGCGAGCTTGATCGTGTATGTCGTCTGGCTCGTCCCAGACTTGACGTTGGTGAGCGTGAAGATCGTGTAGGTCCCCAGATCAGTGTCAGTGGCGTACACGCGACCCTTCAGGGTGCCCTTGTCGACATCAGCGACGAGGTTGTCGATGACGACGGTGCGCCAGCCCATGGGGCCGTAGTGGGACAGGAAGAGCGATCCCTTGTGCGAGATCTTGGCCTTGTTGACACCCGACACCGGGAACGCCAGCGCGAGCTTGCCGGGGGTGACGATCGAGCTCCAACCCGGATCCTCACCGTTGACGTAAACATTGGCCTTGAGTAGCGCTTCCGTGACGCTGAGATTGATCTCTATGGCTGTCACACCGATGGCACGCTCCGCGGCGACCGCAGTGGTCGCTGGCGCGACCAGGGCGCCGGCGAGGGCAACGCTCGCCACGATGCCGATGATCTTCTTCATGTATCCGTCCTCCCGATGACTGGATAGTGTCCTGTTGACACTACTCACCATCGGCGGGCGGTGCCGCTCCACTCCTGGGCTTGATCACCAGCACGAGCACCCCGGCGAGAGCCACGATCGCACCAAGGACGGTGTAGACCCGGTTCCCCGTCATGAAGCTCTCTTCAAGGAAGCCCAAGGAGATCGCCGCCCAGAACCCCCCGATCATGACGAGGACGAGGCCGATGGTGCGTCGCAGAGGGCTTAACTCCTTCATACCGGCATCCTCTCAGCAGCGGTCACTCGTTTAGTAAGGGTCACGGCCGGGTGAGGAACCACTGCACGGTCGCAAACGACTGGTCTCCGTCGATCATCTCGCCCACGACGATCTGGCCGACCCAGTCACCCGCGCTCACGTCGAAGTACGAGGCTCCCACGGTGATGGAGTCGGGGTCGACCAGCGTGAAGCCCGCTGCCTCGAGCGCTCCCTCGGCGTAGAACTCCTGGAGCGCCTCGAGTTGGTCGCCCGGGAAGGTCCAGGTGGCGGTCACCAGCCCGTCGACGGCGGGGAAGTAGTTGACCTCGACCTGGCCGATGCCCTCACCGACCGCCGTGATCTCTCCGCCGGGGGGCACGGGCAGCGACGCCAGCCAGGCGGGCTGGGGCAACTCCGACGTTTCCGCCTCGAGCCGGAACTCCGCCGGTGGTACGCCGGGACCGGGATCGATCGATGACATGAAGACGACGCGCAGGCCATCGCTCGCACGGGTCATGACCAGGGTCCTGCTCGAGTCGGTCGTGGAGATGGAGTTGTAGGCCCAGCCGGATGGCGCGGCTGCGCCGTAATCCTCAAGGTCGTCCTTGTCGGGCGCGGTGTCGAGACCGATCATCTGCACGACTTCGAGAGTGTCCCCCCACTGCTCGACGAGGCGTCCGGCTCCGACGACATTGCCCGCGGGGAGCGGCACATCGCCATCGAAGAGAGGAAGGGCCGACGCGGGATCCGCTGACGACAGCGAAGTGCCGATGAGGGCGGCGTAGGGCTCGAGGGCCTGGTCGACGACATCGACGAAGAGTTCGCCCGCCGGTGCGGGCGCCGTGGTGGACGGGGCCGCCGTCGGGGAGGGCGCAGCCTCGGAGGTCGAGGGAGCCGCGGAAGTGGCATCCGATGCGGCGGACGTCGCTGCGGTGTCCGCCGCTCCAGCCCCGCAGGCGGCAAGTACCAGGATCGCGGGGGCCAGCAGGAGCGGGACTCGGCGCATCACTCGATGGTAGGCGCGGGCGCACCGCGAGTCGACCCATGCCGGGGACTCCACGCTCACCAGACGGCGTCGCCTACCCTCGGGGGATGCGAGGACCGAGCGGCCTAGCCACGACGTTCACCCGCTACCGCGAGCTCGACCTGGAGTACGCCGCCCTGCGCGTCGTCGGTCGCGGCCTCTTCCTCGCCGTGATGCTCATGGTCGCCTTCCTCTATGTCTTCACACGGGTGACAGACCTCCTCGCAGGCACCAACGAGGTGCTCATCCCCACCATCACCGTCGCCTCGGACGTGGACCTCGGTGCCCTCGCGCAGGGCGCCTTCTCGCGGACGAGTGCCTCGGTCGTCAGCGTCATCGGCGTCATCACGCTCGTCGCCAGTGCACTGCTCACCGGTCACGCCATTCGCCAGGGCAGCCAGCGCGCACTCCTGGGGGATCAGGCCCCAAAGGTCAAGTTGCTCTCAGGCCGCACCATTGGTGTCGCCGTGCTTCTCGCCGTGGGCGTCTTCGCCACCTGGCTCCTCACCCTTGCCACGTCAATCCGCCACCGCGCGTGGATCAGCCTGCTCGGCCGCGATCTTTCACCCAGCGTGGTCGACACCGGCAAAGTGCTCGCGGTGCTCGCGAGCCTCGCCGTCGTCGGCATCATCGTGCTGCTGGTCGTGCGCACCACCCTCGGCCGTCTGCCGAGGCGCTCACTCGCCGCAGCTGCCCTCGTCGCCGTGATCGTGGTCGCGGCCAACTTCTTCCTGCTCTATACCTACGTCGGCGCGCTCATCAACCCCGATGTGTCTGCCGGGATCGTCCTCGTCTTCACGCTGCTGCTCTGGGTCAACATCTGCGTCCGCGCTTACCTCGGTGCGCTGTGCTGGGTGGGGTC
>CAJBMR010000207.1 GCA_903954205.1 uncultured bacterium
AAACCAGCGTCACCCGTCAGGCGAAGCCACGTCACCCATCAACCGGAGCCAGAACGTCACGCGTCAGCCGAAACCACACAAGACTCGGTGGGGCGGGTGGGGCTCGAACCCACGACCTGACGGATTATGAGTCCGCTGCTCTGACCAGCTGAGCTACCGCCCCGTGCCACGCCATTGTGCCCGGCCCTAGATCTCCTTCATTTCAGCACCCATCGGGACCTGAGCCTGGTCTACCCTCGTCGCGTGACACGCACACGCGCCTGGCGGCGTGGGGTCCCGCTCGTCATCGGGTTGGCGGCCTCGGCCCTGGTCACCACGGCAATCGCCGACGCCCGAGTGGTCGATGGCTGCGATCTGAAGCCGGGGGCGATCTGCGAGGAGATGGTGTTGCCCTTTCGGGGCGGCTTGCTCGACGAGAACCTCTCAGGGGCCAGTTTCCACAAGTCCGACCTCTCCAGCGCCTACATCGAGCGCACGACCCTGGTACGCGCCAACCTTTCTGAGACGCTGCTGAACGATGTCGTCTTCCTCTATGGCAGCCTCGTCGATGCCAACCTGTCCGGCGCCGCAAGTACCTCCATCGACTTCGGTGGCCTCTCGCTTCGCCGAGCCGACCTCCGGAGCGTCACCTTTGGCACGTCCTCCTTCACCGGCGTGGACGCCACGGGCGCAGACTTCACGGGCGCAGAGATGCCCTCCACCACGATCAGGCCAACGCAAACTCGGGTGAGCACCTGGTCGGATGCCGACTTCACCCGTGCCATCCTCACCGGTGCGACGATCGTCGAGGCCAACATGTCCGGGGCGACCCTCGCGGACGCCGACCTGCGCCGCGCAACCCTCTCCTCGGTCAACCTCGCGGACGCCGACCTCGTCGGGGCCAACCTCTCCGAGGTGACCCTGCGGGGCGTTCAGTTCGACCAGGCGCGCCTCCCCGTCGCCACGATGGTCGGGACCGAGATCGAAGTCGCCGACTTCACCGGAGCCAGTGTGAGCGGTCTGGCTGTCCAGGACGCGACCCTGCGCGGTGCGGTGTTCACAGGGGCGCGCGGCAACATCAGGATCTCCTTCTCCAACCTCACGGGCAGGGCCGACCCCGAGTCCGGCGACTACTACATCCCCAACAGCTTCACGGGAGCCGACCTACGCGACTCGCAATTCCTGGACTCCGATCTGCGGGGGGTCAACTTCACCGGATCCGACCTGCGCAATGCCGACCTGTCCGGGTCCAACGTGCGCACGGCACTCTTCGACGATGCCGACATGAGAGGCGTCACCCTCCCGAACTCGGCACTCGCCGGTCGTCCGACATTCGGGTGCAACAAGCGCACCAAGTGGAGCGGGGCGTACGCACAGAGGTTCGGCGACTACTGCGGGGCGAAGGGCGACCGCGTCAAGCCCTCTTGGTGCAACGACGACTACGAGAAGACGCCCGGTCTTTGTGCGCTCTGCGGGCGGATCTGCATCATCGGGCGCGGGATCGGCCCGCGGCCTGAGATCGTCCCCACTGCATGCGACAGGCGCCAGGAGGCGACGCTGCGCTTGCGCATCGACTGAGGGGCGCAGGGCACTAGCATGCGTCCACCACCCCACCTGGAGGAATCATGCATCGCCGACTCGTTGCCACCCTCGCCGCCGCGTCCCTCGTCGCCCTTGGCGGCCTGGTCGGCGCGCCGGCCCAGGCCGCCAAGTCCAAGAACCTGGTCTTCAACGTCGACCTCACCAGCTCAGGGACAACCCTGGAGACCCTGCCTGGCGAGATCACCTACGGCTGGAACGACCTCCGGGGGCCGACCCGGTGGGGCAAGGCCGCTGCGGACATGCGCTTCCTCGGCAGCGTGGACTACACCAATGGCACCGGCCCCTTCGGTGGCTTTGTCACCATCACCCGGGCCGACGGCGTCAAGCTCGCCCTATCGGTCACCGGCTGGGCCACGAGCCCGCAGGACCAGGAGGGCACCTCAAACGCGAGGTTCCGCGGGACCGTCACGGTGATCGGCGGCACCGGCCCCTACTCCCGTGCAACAGGCACGGGCACGATGGACGGGTATCGCAAGGCCGCCCTGGGCAGCCCCGTGGAACTCACGTTTTCGGTCGTCGTCCAACAACGCTGAGTCGGCGCCTCTTCCCCGAACCATCCACACGTTGGGGTCTCCGGTTGGCCCGTCGTGATCATCCTGTTACCATCAGACCGGTCACTGACCACGGAATGCTTACCGGGATGACTGGTGGATGTGCTCCGAGGGCAAGGACTGCGACACAGCAGGACAGCACGACAGACCGGACCGACCGACCATGCCGAATCTGATCTCCGCAGGGAGTGAGGAGCCGGGGACCCAGGTTCCTGGGGCGAATCGCAGGGTGGCTTGCCACCACGCGTAGGGCAATCCCCGCCCGAGCCCGACAGCTCACCCGGTAGGCAACAGGGATAGAGGATGACCGTGCCGCAAAGACCGAGACGCCTCAGGCGAGCATTGATCGCCGCCGTGTCCGTCAGTGCTCTGACCGCTGCCAGCCTCATGGGCATCGGCGCCTCGAGCGCCGACCTGCGCCAGGATGTCGAGAACGCCCGCGCATATCTCGACGACCTCGAGATGAAGGCGGCTGCAGCCCACGGCATGGTCGAAGAGGCGGAATACGCCGTCTCCCAGGTGCAGGGCAAGATCGGCAAGACCAAGGCCAAGGTCGCCAAGGCCAAGGCCCAGCTCGAGGAGACCCAGGACACCATCGGTCGCTACGCCGCCACCGCCTACCGCTCCGGCGGCGTCGACTCCTCGCTCCAGCTCCTCCTCGTCGAGGACGCCCAGCAGTTCCTCGACCAGGCAGTCGTGCTCGACATCGTGGCCTCAGGCCAGAGCGCCGCCCTTCGTAAGACCCAGGTCGCCAAGCTCCAGCTTGCCCAGGCGGCCGCTGAGCTCACCCAGCAGGAGCAGGCCGAGCAGTCCGCGCTCGCCGAGCTCGAGGCGCGCTCGGCTGAGTTCGACCAGGCTGTCTCCGACGCCGACTCCTACCTCAATGGGCTCGAAGACGAGCTCCGCGAGCAGATCGAGGCAGAGCGTGCGCGCCGCGAGGCCGAGGCCCGCGCAGCCGCCGCGGCTGCTGCTGCCGCCATCAACTCCGGTGGCTCAGGCGGCAGCTCCTCGACCGGGACCACCTCGGCCAACGGCGGACCCAATGACAACGGCGAGTACAACAACGGTGGCGGCGGAGGCGGCTACTCCGGTGGCTCCGGGGTCAGCTCCGACCGCGCGGCCATCGTGGTGTCCTACGCACTCGCGCAGGTGGGCAAGCCCTACAGCTTCGCCGCCCAGCCCCCCAGCTCCTGGGACTGCACCAAGCTGACGGCAGCCGCCTGGGCCCAGGTGGGAGTGAGCCTCACCCCCTACTCCTACGTCCAGGCCCAGGAGGTGCGTCGGATCTCCCCCGACGAGCTCCAGCCCGGCGACCTGCTCTTCTTCTTCGAGGGCGGCGCGCACCACGCCTCGATGTACATCGGCGGCGGCATGATCGTGGAGGCCTCGAGCCCGTCCACAGGTGTCCGCGTCACCGACGTCTGGAACTCCTGGAACGTCGCCCACTTCTCGTGGGCCGGTCGCCCCTACGGGTGATCGACACTGACCTGACGAAGAAGGGCCCCTGCGTAAGCAGGGGCCCTTCTTCGTGGCTCCCGCACCTGGACTCGAACCAGGAACCACTCGATTAACAGTCGAGTGCTCTGCCAATTGAGCTATGCGGGATTGGCGGATAGAAGGATAGCAACGCCCCCTAGACCCCGAGCGTGGCCCTCAACTCGGCCAGGGCCTCATCGGCCTCGGCGCGCAGCACTGGATCTCGAGGATCAAGCCCTGCATCGAAGGTCACGGTCCATCTCAGCCCCTCGCCGGCTCGTCGCGCCACAATGCGAGCGCCGAGTTCGCCGCGCAAGGCCACCCGCTCGCTCACCACGACACTCGAGGTGACGCGCTCATAGACCACCGTGGGCAGCGCTCCAGGCTCCTCGAGCACGACCCGCCACGCGCGATCTCGGGCATTCGGTTCGGGGCGACCCTCGACCACCAGCACGGCGGCCTCGCTGAAAGTCGCCTTGGCGATGAGATCCCAGGCGAGGCGCACGGTGTCGCCGATGGGCAGGTAGAGCGCAGCATCGGTGGCCACGGCGACGCCGCCCGGTGTCACACGTCCCCAGGCCAGGAGTCGCTCTCCCGAGGGCGCGACATTGCGTACCTCTGCCGGTGGCCGGCGTAGCAGTCCCATGTCAGCCTTCGCGCTGCTCACGCAGATCGCGGCGGTATGACTCGAGGGCCATGAGGTCGGCGAAGGCGGCCGCCTGCTCGGGCGCGCCCTCCTCCAGGCGCTGCAGCTTCCCGCGGAGCTCGCCGATACGCCGAGCCGCGTCCATCTCGAGCAGTCGGGCGATCACCGAGGTCGCGTAGCGGGCATCGGCCTCCTGCGAGACGGGGAGCGGCTCAACGGCGAGTCCCCGGACGCGCCCGCGCACATCGTCGTCCGGGCATGCGGCCAGCACGGCATCGACCCACGGAAGTCCCGCCAGCTCCGGGCGCGGGCCTCCCGCTGCGGCGATGGCCTCGTGCACCGCACGCAGTGTGGGGTCGGGATAGGCCTCGGGCTCGACCGAGGCGTACCAGGCGCTCACCAGCCCGGGCTCCTGCAGGGCGCACTTGAGGGCCTCGCGCTGCACCGCGAGGATCGGGTCGCGCGCATCGGGGCGTCGCGGAGGTGCAGCGGCGTTGGCCCCACCTCCCACCGCCCGACTCACCGCGGCCGGGTCCATGCCGAGCCAGCCTGCGAGTCGACGCGCGTACTCCGGGCGAAGGGCCGGATCCTTGATCTTGGCGACGATGGGCGCGGCCTCGCGCAGGGCAGCGACTCGGCCCTCAGCACTCTCGAGGTCATAGGAGGCGAGAGCCGAGCGGATCGCGAACTCGAAGAGCGGCACGCGATGGTCCACGAGCGAGCGCACCGCGGCGTCACCGTGCTGCTGACGCAGGTCACACGGATCCAGACCATGCGCCTCGACGGCGACAAAGGTCTGTGCCACGAATCGCTGGTCGTCGTCGAAGGCCTTGAGAGCAGCACGCCGGCCGGCCTCATCCCCGTCGAAGGTGAAGACCACCTCACCGCGCAGGCGATCATCGTCCATGAGCAACCGGCGCAGCACCTTGATGTGATCGCCGCCGAAGGCAGTGCCGCAGGTGGCCACAGCGACGGGAACACCCGCGATCTGACAGGCCATCACGTCGGTGTAGCCCTCCACGACCACCACCCGCTGCTGCTTCGCGATCTCCTTGCGTGCCCGGTCGATGCCGTAGAGCACCTGGCTCTTCTTGTAGAGCGGGGTCTCGGGAGTGTTGAGGTACTTCGGGCCGTCGTCGTCCTCGAGCAGGCGGCGCGCGCCGAAACCGACGACGTCTCCGGCGAGGTCGCGGATGGGCCAGATCAGGCGCCCGCGGAATCGGTCGTAGACGCCACGGTTGCCCTGGGAGACCAATCCGCCGGCGAGGAGCTCAGCGTCCGTGAATCCCTTCTGCCGCAGATGCGTGGTGAGCGAGTCCCAGGACTTCGGCGCGAAGCCCAGCCGGAAGTCGTCGGCGACCGCGGCATCGAATCCTCGTTCGGTGAGGAAGGCGCGCGCCGGGGCCGCCTCGGGTGAGGTGAGCCGGGAGATGAAGTACTCCTCGGCGGCGCGATTCGCCTCGACGAGTCGGGTCCGCTGCCCCTGCTGGCGATTGACTCCGGCACCGCCTTCGACGTAGCGCAGGGTGACGCCGGTGCGCCCGGCGAGCTTCTCCACCGACTCCGCGAAGGTCAGGTGGTCGAGCTTCTGCACGAACGTGATGACGTCACCACCCTCCTGACAGCCGAAGCAGTAGTACATGCCCCGGCTCGGGGTGACGTGGAAGCTCGGTGAGCGCTCGTCGTGGAAGGGGCACAGACCTTTGAGTGAGCCGCCCCCTGCAGGCTTGAGGGCGACGTAATCACGGACGATCTCGTCGATCCGGGCCTTCTCGCGCACGAGGGCGACATCCTCGTCTCTGATGCGCCCCGCCATGACCCGATCCTAGGTCGCCCCGCAGACCCCGCGCCGCCGCTATCCCCCGGGCCCGATTCCTCAGCGGCAGAGACGGGAATGCCAGACCACGGCGCTCGCGTCGGTGAGGCTCGAGACCTGATCGATGACGACTCGGAGCCGACCACCATCGTCGGCCGCAGCGTCGAACTCCGGGGCGATCCACGGCTCGAGTTCGCGGCCGCCACGCAGCACCAGCGCCGCGACGAGCTCAGCCAGCATCTCCCGCTGCCGGGCGTACTCCACGTCGGCACCCGCGCGATTCATCACATAGATGGCCGTCATCGCCTTGAGAGCAGCGACCTCCGCGCGTACGCCGTCCGGGACCACGAGGTTGGCCGCATAGCGGGTGAGCCTCTCGCCCGGATAGGCCTCGCGTGTCGCACGCTCGGCACTCGCGCAGAAGCGGCCGATCAGTCGCGAGGTCGCCGTCTTGACCGCCGCGAGGGCGCGTTGCGAGCCGTCGTACGACGCGGGCCAGTAGTCGAGGGCGAGCAAGCGATCGAGTGCGGCACCGATCGAGGCGGGATCCACGAGCGGCAGATAGCCGCGATGGGCCACATCCATGATGTTCTCGCGCTCGGTCGCAGAGGTGAACATGTCCAGGGTGATGAGCCCAGCGTGGAGCGCATCCTCGAGATCGTGGACCGAATACGCCACGTCGTCGGCCCAGTCCATCACCTGCTCCTCGAGGCAGGTGCGCTCTCCTGCCGCACCTTCGCGCAACCAGTGGAAGATCTCTGCGTCGTCGGCGTAGTAACCGAACTTGTGCGACTGGCCACCGAGATCCGATCCGCGTCGGTCGTCGACAGTGGAGGGGTCGCGGCGTGGCCAGGGGTACTTGCACGAGGCATCGAGCGAGGCGCGCGTGAGATCGAGCCCGACGCTGCGACCCGTGGCGGGGTCAATGACCTTCGCCTCGAGCCTCGTCATCACGCGCAGGGTCTGGGCATTGCCCTCGAATCCACCGATCGATGCGGCCTGGCGGTTGAGCTCGCCCTCGCCGTTGTGGCCAAAGGGCGGATGCCCGAGGTCATGGGCAAGCCCCGCGACGTCGACGAGATCAGGGTCGCACCCCAGCGCAGCCCCCATCTCACGTGCGATCTGTGCGACCTCAAGCGTGTGGGTCAGGCGCGTGCGCGGGAAGTCGGCACTGCCGGCGACGAGCACCTGCGTGGTCGCTGCCAGTCGACGCAGGCCCGCGGAGTGCAGCACGCGGGCGCGGTCGCGCGTGAAGGGTGAGCGCTCGCTCGGGCTGTCGTGCACCCACCGCTCGACGTCGGCAGGGGTGTAGCCGGGTGGGATGCTCACGCCCCGACCCTAGCCGTCGGGCGACCCGCGCGCGGAGGGGCGGATACGCGCGCGAGATATCTGTCAGCCGCCGCTCACGGAGAGCTCGGCCTCGCGCACGCACGCCGCATCGGCCGCGTCGAGATAGGGCGAGTCGAGCCAGCCGTCAGGCAGGGCGGGCGGGCGCTCGCCGCCGGTGCGACCGCGGGGGGCGGCCATGACGGCCTCGTCGGGAGGCTGATGGGGGTCGATCTGCGAGAGCCAGTCATCGACCTCAGCCAGGGAGCCCACGTTGGCCAGGCCCAGTCGCACCTGTCGCTTGACCGAGTAGCCCTTGAAGTACCAGGCCACATGCTTGCGAATCTCACGCGATCCCGTGTACTCACCGAATGCCTCGATGAGGAGCTCGGCATGTCGGCGGAAGGTCATCATCACCACAGGGAGGTCGGGGTCTGCCGGGATGGATTCGCCCGCGAAAGCCGCTGCGAGCTGGCCGAAGAGCCATGGCCGACCGAGGCATCCACGGCCCACGACCACACCCGCGCAGCCCGTCTGCTCCATCATCGCGAGCGCATCAGCCGCACTGAAGATGTCGCCATTGCCGAGCACAGGGAAGCCATCGAGCTCCTCGACAAGCCGAGAGATAGCGGCCCAGTCGGCCGTTCCGCCGTACATCTGAGCGGCGGTGCGGCCATGCAGTGCCACCCACGCCACACCGGCGTCACGAGCAATGCGCCCCGCGTCCAGGTAGGTGAGGTGATCCTCATCGATCCCCTTGCGCATCTTCACCGTCACCGGGACGCGATCCGACGCGGCTGCAACGGCAGCACCCACGATGTCGGTGAAGAGGTCGCGCTTCCAGGGCAGGGCGCTCCCGCCCCCCTTGCGCGTGACCTTGGGCACCGGGCAGCCGAAATTCAGGTCCACGTGGTCGGCGAGGTCCTCATCGACCACCATCCGCACCGCTTCGCCGACGACAACGGGATCGACGCCGTAGAGCTGGACGGAGCGCGGTGACTCATCGTCGTCGAAGCGCACCATGTCGAGTGTGGCCTCGTGACGCTCGATCAGGGCACGTGAGGTCACCATCTCGCTGACGTAGAGACCTGCGCCCTGCTCGCGGCACAGCCGACGAAACGCCCGATTGGTGATGCCCGCCATCGGCGCGAGGACCACCGGTGGATCGACCAGGAGTCCACCGGCGACGAGAGGGCTCATGCACACCATTGT
>CAJBMR010000208.1 GCA_903954205.1 uncultured bacterium
CCGATCTCAACGTGTGGTTCCCCGCCGACTATTACGCGGAGTTCGACGCCGTCTTCGGCGGCCGGCCCGTGGCGGATCCCACCATCTACGTCTGCGCTCCCGATGACCCGCGCATGCGTCCCGACGACGACCACGAGTCGTGGTTCGTGCTCGTCAATGCGCCTCGCCAGGGGCCGGTGGACTGGGATTCCCTGCGCGAGTCCTACGCCGACCATGTGCTCGAGGTGATGGCACGGCGCGGCTTCGACGTACGCGATCGACTGCTCTGGCGCGAGATCCGCACACCGGCCGACCTCGAGCGCGATGTGCGCGCACCCGGTGGCTCGATCTACGGCACGAGCAGCAACGGCACGCGTGCAGCCTTCCTGCGACCCGCCAACATCTCCCCCGTGCCCGGGCTCTACCTCGTCGGGGGCTCATCGCATCCGGGTGGCGGCCTGCCTCTCGTGGGCATCAGCGCAGAGATCGTCGCTGAGGCGATCGGCCGGGCCTAGCGCGTGCTAGTTCCATTCCACCACCACCACCTCCACCGCGCCGAGTGGTCAGTTGTTGAGTCGCCCCTAGAGGGGGTTCGACTCAACAAGTGACCGCTCGGCGGTGAGGGGGCGGGTGGGCCGCCGATGACGGCCAATTCCTCCGCGGCATGCCGGGTGCGCGCGCTGCCCCTAGGCTCATGGGGTGACCTCACCGCTGGATGTCGACGACCTGCGCCCCCGGGTGCAAAAGGCCGTCGACGACTTCATCGCGGCGCAGCGCTACATCCTCGACGGCGTCAGCGATGATCTCGACCCTCTGGTGGAGGCCGTCAGCGACCTGCTCAGCGGGGGCAAGCGCCTGCGTCCCGCCTTCTGCTGGTGGGGTTACCGCGGCGCCGGCGGTGCCGACACCGAGGAGGCCCTGCGCGCAGCCGCGTCCCTGGAGTTCCTCCAGGCGTGCGCCCTCATCCACGACGACGTCATGGATGGCTCTGACACCCGGCGCGGTATGCCCTCGGCCCACCATCGCTTCGCCATGCTGCACCGCGGATCCGAGTGGCTGGGATCACCCGAGGCCTTCGGCGTGGGTGCGGCGATCCTGCTCGGCGACCTGTGCCTGTCCTGGGCCGACGAACTGCTGCTCACCAGTGGTGTCCCCGCCGAGCATCTCAATGCCGCCAAGCGCGTGTACGACGAGATGCGCACGGAGCTCATGGCCGGTCAATACCTCGATCTGCTCGAGCAGGCACGCGGCGGTGGTTCTGTCGAACGCGCGATGCGCGTCGTGCGCTTCAAGTCGGCGAAGTACACCATCGAGCGTCCACTGCACATGGGCGCCGCACTCGCCGGTGCCGACGCTGCAGTGAGGGATGCCTACTCCGGATACGGCCTGCCGCTCGGTGAGGCGTTCCAGCTCCGCGACGACGTCCTCGGTGTCTTCGGCGATCCCTCCGAGACGGGCAAGCCGGCCGGTGACGACCTCCGCGAGGGCAAGCGCACCGTCCTCATCGCCACCGCGATGGATCGCGCCACCCCCGCCCAGGCTGCGCAGATCAGGCGCCACCTCGGCGATCCCGGACTCGATGTCACCGGTGTCACGCTCCTGCGCGAGGTCATCTCCGAGACGGGGGCGCTCGATCACGCCGAGCAGCTCATCACCTCGCTCACCGATCAGGCACTCGCCTCACTTGACTCCGTTGACCTCCAGCCTCCCGCGCGCGAAGTCCTGACGGGCCTCGCCTACGCCGCTACTAGAAGGAGCGTCTGATGCCCCGCACCGTGACAGGGCCCACCGATCGCGTCATCGTCGTCGGCGCAGGCCTCGGCGGGCTCTCCGCGGCGATGCGTCTTGCCGGCGCAGGGCGCGAAGTCACCGTGCTGGAGCGCGAAGACGTCCCCGGCGGTCGCGCGGGCCGCATCGAACTCGACTCCGCCTCGGGCACCTTCCACATCGACACCGGTCCCACCGTGCTCACGATGCCCGACCTCATCGCCGACGCCTTCGACAGCATCGGCGAGGACATGGCCGACTGGCTCGAGCTCACGCCCGTCGCGCCGCTCTACCGCGCGTTCTATCCCGATGGCTCCAAGCTCGACGTGCACGCCAATGTCGACGAGATGGCCGAGGAGATCCGCAACGTCATCGGGCCGGAGGAGGCCGCGGGCTATCGCCGCTACGTCGACTTCGTCTCCCAGCTCTACCGCTACGAGATGACCGACTTCATCGATCGCAACATCGACTCCCCCTTCGATCTGCTCACGCCCAACCTCGCGCGCCTCGTCGCGATCGGCGGCTTCCGCAAGCTCGCACCGCGCGTGCGCGAATTCCTGCGCGACCCTCGCACCGAGCGCGTCTTCTCCTTCCAGGCGATGTACGCCGGGCTCTCCCCCTACGACGCGCTGGCGATCTACGCCGTCATCGCCTACATGGACTCCGTGGCCGGCGTCTACTTCCCCAAGGGCGGCATGCACGCCGTGCCTCAGGCGATGGCAGCCGCGGCGGAGAAGCACGGGGTGCAGTTCCGCTACGGCACCGAGGTCACTCGCGTCGAGACGCGCGGCCAGCGCGCCGTCGCCGTGCACACCGCAGACGGCGAGCGCCTCGAGGCCGACGTCATCGTGCTCAATCCCGACCTCCCCGTGGCCTACCGCGATCTCCTCGGTCGCTCGCCGTGGAGCATCCGCCGACTCGACTACTCACCGTCCTGCTTCCTGCTCCTCGCTGGATCGTCCGCGTCGTACTCCCAGATCGCGCACCACAACATCCACTTCGGCAAGTCCTGGAAGGGTGTCTTCCGCGAGCTCATCGACGAGAAGCGACTCATGAGCGACCCCAGCCTGCTCGTTACCAATCCCTCGCACTCCGATCCGAGCCTTGCCCCCGATGGCAAGGAGATCTACTACGTGCTCTTCCCCACACCCAATCTGGATGCACCGATCGACTGGCGCACCGAGGGCCCGCGCTATCGCGACGAGGTCGTGCGCGTGCTCGAGGAGCGCGGCTACCGCGGCTTCGGCGACGCCATCGAGGTCGAGGCGACCACGACTCCGCTGGACTGGGAGCAGCGCGGCATGGAACGCGGGGCGCCGTTCGCCGCCTCGCACTCCTTCCTGCAGACCGGGCCCTTCCGCCCGCGCAACATCTGGGGCGAGAACGTCGTCTTCACCGGATCGGGCACGCAGCCCGGAGTGGGTGTGCCCATGGTCCTCGTCTCGGGCCGGCTCGCCGCCGAGCGCGTCCTGGGCAAGGACCCGCTCTATCGCTCCCGCGCCCTGCGCTGACACCACCTCACCTGGCTGACGCCTACGCTGGCGTCGTGACCACCTGGGATGTGCGCCTCCTCGCGCGCTATGCCCTTCCCGGGTTCGTCGGCTCACTCATCCTCGCGGTCGGAGCTCTCGGCGTCGGCTGGCTGCCCCTGAGCGGCGGGCTCATCGACATCATCGGCGTTGATGCACTGCGTGGCACGACCGCGGGGCTGCTCCTCTCGCGCGCCTTCGTCTTCGTCGGGGTTGCCCTGCTCCTCCAGGCCTGGCTCATCCTGGGCCACGACCTGCTCGCAGACGCCGACGATCCGCACAGCCTTCGCGGCGTCCAACCGCGTGTCCTCGTCGCGGTGCTCATCGCGTGGGTAGCACCGCTCGTGCTTGCTCCGCCACTCTTCAGCCGCGACGTCTACTCCTACTTCGCCCAGGGCCGTGTCGTGGCGTCCGGCCAGGATCCCTACGAGACCGGAGTTGCGGTCATCGACGGGTGGTTCGAGGACGGCGTCGACCCGATGTGGGCGGAGACACCGACTCCCTACGGCCCCGTTTGGCTGCTCTTCGCGCGCGGGGTCGCCAGCTTCGCACCGGAGCAGCCGGCGCTTGCCGCCCTGCTCTTCCGGCTCTCCGCACTCGCCGGGCTCGCTCTGCTTGTCATCTATCTCCCTCGTCTTGCCGTCGCCCACGGCATCGATCCGGCACCCGCCCTGTGGCTCGGCGTACTCAATCCGCTCGTCGTGATGCACGTCGTGTCGGGCGCGCACAACGACGCGCTCATGATCGGCCTTATCGTCATGGGCTTCGCACTGGCGAGTGAGCGGCGCGGCCCGACAGGGGCGATCCTCGGGGTGATCGCGATCGCGCTTGCCGCCGCCATCAAGCCCATCGCGCTCCTCGCACTTCCCTTCGTCGGCCTGATCTGGGCCGGCCTCACCTCGGGATGGGGCGCGCGCATCCGCGCCTGGTTCCTCACCCTCGTCATCACCATCGCCGTCTTCGCCGTGGCGAGCGTCCTGGCGGGAGTCGGGCCCGGGTGGATCGCTGCCCTGGGCACCCCCGGCGAAGTGCGGACCTGGCTCTCCCCCGCGACCGCCATCGGCATGCTCATGGGGATGGCCACCACCGCCACGGGCATCACCATCGACGACGCCCTCGTCGTCACGATCACGCGGACCCTCGGCACCATCGCGGCACTCGTCATCGTGGCGTGGCTGATCCTGCGCCCCGAGGGGCGCAGCCCCGTGCGCGGCGCTGCACTGGCCTTCCTCACCGTCGTCCTGCTCGGGCCCGTCATCCAGCCGTGGTACCTGCTCTGGTTCCTTCCGCTCTTCGCCGCGACGGGACTGGGGCCGACGCAATTGCGGATCGCCATCCTCGCGATCGCGGGCTTCTCCGTGCACGGCATGGCCGAATCCAGCTCGACGTCGGACAACCTCTTCGAATTCAGCGATGGACTCGCCATCGTCGCGGCCTTCGTCGTCGTAGGCCTCGTACTCCTCGTCAGTCCCCGTGAGCGCCGACTCGTCCTGGGTGGTCCATTGGGCCACGGCATGCTTCCTGCAGACCCCGAAGCACAGGCCCGTGCCTCGGCATCCGTCTTCCGTGGCAGGATCGCCCCCCGTGAATGAGTGGGATGCGGCCGGGATCGTCGATCCTTCGCTGCGCGCGTCCTACGAGCGGTGCAAGCGACTCAATGCCGAGCACGGCAAGACCTACTACCTCGCCACGCTCCTGCTCCCGCCGCACAAGCGTCCCTACGTCCACGCGCTCTATGGATTCGCTCGCTACGCCGACGAGATCGTCGACGACCTGTCCTCGACCCTCACCGACGCCGAAAAGGCCGACTGGCTCGGGCGCTGGGGCGACGAGATCCTCGCGGACATCCGCCGCGGCCGCTCACGCGATCCCGTCGGACGTGCTCTCGTGGACACGGTGCGGACCTGGGAGATCCCCGTCGAGCACTTCGAGGCCTTCCTGCACTCCATGCGCATGGATCTCACCGTCACCGACTATGCGACGTACGACGATCTTTTCGAGTACGTCTACGGCAGTGCGGCGGTCATCGGCCTGCAGATGGTGCCGATCCTCGAACCGAGCGCACCCGAGGCCTATGCGCGCGCCCAGGATCTGGGCGTGGCATTCCAACTCGCCAACTTCATCCGCGACGTCGGCGAGGACCTGCATCGCGGGCGCGTCTACCTCCCCCTCGACGAACTCGCTCAGCACGGCGTGACACGCGAGGTCCTCGAACGCCGCGTGGCCACTCCCGCTGTCAAGGCCGCGCTGGCCGCACAGGTCGCTCGCGTGCGCGCACTCGAGGAGAGCTCGCGGCCGGGGATCGCCATGCTCTCCCCCGACTCGCAGCCGTGCATCGAGGCCGCCCGCGTCCTCTACTGCGGGATCGTCGACGAGGTCGAGCACATCGACTACGAGGTCTTCGACAAGCGAGCGACAGTGCCTCTACGCCGTCGGCTCGCGGTCGCCGGGCCCGCCTGGGTCCGCGCCCGCCGCGCTCGTCGACGCAGTGCCGCCTGACGAGCCGCTGCTCCGCCGCCGCGCAGCCCAGGTCCGCCAGATGGGCGGGCCGGACATCGGCTCGCGTTGCACACCACGGCGGCCCCAGTAGACCCACAGCGCCATCGCCAGCAGGCAGAGCGCGAAGCCCATGAGCAGATCCTCGAAGGGCTGGTAGACGATGCGGCCGCTCCCGATGAAAGGCGGCGGCCCTGCGTCAGGCTGATAGCCCACGATCATGGAATCGGAGTAGCGGAAGACCTGGAGCCGCGTCAGCACGCCGTTGGTGAGGAGCTGGAAGAAGACGACGATGGCGTAGGCCACCCAGAATCCGCGACGCGTGACCAGGCGCGTGCGCAGGATGAGGACGTCGGTGACGATCGCCACGATGACGACGGCGATGCCGATCTGGGTGTAGGTCATCGCGCGTCACCGCCCTGCACCTCGGTCGGGGCCTCGTCTCCGAGAGGCCAGCCCTTCACAGAGCGCACGGCCTCGAGGCTGAGGATGGAGGCGAGGGGGACGACCACGAAGAAGATGAGCTCCTCGACAGGGATGACACCGAAGAGCTCCACACCGACGGTGCGGTCGGGGTCGAAGCTCCAGTGCCCGGTCGCGATCGCCCAGACATCCCAGATGACGAAGAGCGTGAAGGGAATCGCAAGGGCCAGCAGTAGTCGCTTCCATCGGCGCAGGACACGTGTGCGCAGGGCGATCTCGAGCCATGCGGAGCCAAGGAAGATAAAGAGCAGCACGCCGAGGTAGGTGAGGCGCTCTAGCTCCATCAGGCACCCGACATGAGCTTGGCGTGGTCCCACGTCACGGTGCGCTCGGGCACCAGGCGCATCGCCACCTGCTTGACCGCGGTGGGGCGATAGGCCTCCATGGCGGCGGGCACGTGCTCGGGGTCGAGTCCTTCGTACTTCACCAGGAGTGCGGCGGCAATCTCGCAGATGACGTCGATGTCGTCGCTCAGCTCGAGTCGGCCGGAGACCTGAACGCCGCGCAGCTCGGCGTAGCGGCCACCGTCCTCGACAAGGGTCGCCACGCGAGGGTCGCGACGTACATTGGCGACCTTCTGCGACTTCGCGTAGGTCCGCATCCACACGTCCCCATCGCGCAGCACGAACCACATGGCGACGGGGTCGGGGACTCCGTCAGGCCCGATCGTGGTGAGGATCATCGTGCGCGCATCCTCGAGGAACGCACGGATCTCGTCCTCGCCCATGGCGATCTCATCGCGTCGGCTCACGTGTCCATCCTGCCCATCAAGCCCCAGGGCTGCCACGCCGGATCCGCGCATCCCCTGCTGGGGCATCCCGCCGACCTAGACTCGGGCCACCATGGAGTCCCCGACCGGCCAGGCCCAGCCCGACAGGGGCGGCAGCACCGCCTCGCCGGGCTCCGCCGGTGCTTCGGGCCCCTCTGATCCCCTCATCGGGACCCTCGTGGACGGCCGCTACCAGGTGGTGGCGCGCATCGCCCGAGGCGGTATGGCCACCGTCTACGAAGCCGTCGACACCCGCCTGGACCGCACCGTCGCCCTCAAGATGATGAGCGCCGCCCTCGCCGAGGATCCGGGCTTCGTCACCCGCTTCCGCCGCGAGGCCCGGGCGGCCGCGCAGCTGAGCCACCCCCACGTCGTCGGGGTCTTCGACCAGGGCGAGGCGGCCGGGATCCCCTACCTCGCCATGGAGTACGTCCCCGGGCGCACCCTGCGCGATGTCCTGCGCGACTACGGCGCCCTCACCCCCGAGCAGGCACTCACCGTCCTCGACCCGGTCCTCGAGGCTCTCTCCGCCGCGCACGACGCAGGTTTCGTGCATCGCGATATCAAGCCCGAGAACATCCTCATCTCCGATGACGGGCGCGTGAAAGTCACCGACTTCGGGCTGGCGCGCGCGGTGACCAACAACACCACCGCCACGCAGGGCATGATCATCGGCACCGTCGCCTACCTCAGCCCCGAGCATGTCGAGCGCGGCGACGCCGATGCGCGATCCGATGTCTACGGCGCCGGCATCTGCCTCTTCGAGATGGTCACCGGTCAGGTCCCCTTCGCCGCCGACAGTCCCATCACGGTGGCCTACCAGCACGTCAACACCGACGTCCCGCCTCCGTCGTCGCTGCGACCCACCATTCCCCCGGATGTGGACGCCCTCGTCGCCACCGCGACCCGCCGCGACCCCGACCTGCGCTATCCGGACTGCCGCGCCTTCCTCGCCGATGTGCGCCGCGTGCGGCGCACCCTGCCGCCGCCGCAGCCCCTGAGCAAGGACACCCAGGACACCCTCATCGTCCCGGCAGACATGGCTGCGGGCGGTGGCACTCCCCCGCCCGCCGTGACCGTGCGCCCTGCGACCGCATCGGGCGCAGCGGCCGCGCCGCGGGCCACTCGCCGTCGTCGTGGCCG